>WALR01000085.1 GCA_015522765.1 Candidatus Woesearchaeota archaeon
ATATGTTAACGGTGCAGAGAGAGTTATCAGGATTTTTAGAAGAGAAAGGTATTTATCTACCGCCTGTTCTTCAGCGATTCTACAATCATCTTAACCTGCTTGTTACCCCTCGGAGCGGAGTTCTTGCCAAGCGCATAATAAACTTTCTCTGCTTCATTCCCCCAGCTGTATTCCCCCTTCTCATTCTTTATGTCCACAATCCTGAACTCGCCTGTGGAGACACCCTTCCTAAGGTTGTAATAAATGGACCTCATCGTAACCCTCGGAAATATCCCTTCATAAATCCTGGCTATCTCATAGCCGTAACCTTCTCTTATCACCCACAGTATCTCTGCCAGATTCTTTCTTATGGGCGAACCTGGAGGTCTTCCCCTGCTCTTAGCTTTCATTATGCTCCTCCTGTGCCGAGCTAATGAACCTCCTCTAACTCTATTACCACGCCGCCTACCCATCCTGCGATGATGTTATAAAACCAGGCTGCTAAAGCGCCTATTATTATTCCGACTATCCCATAAATGAGCGGCAGTTGTATGAGGAGCGCCCAGCTCACAATAAGGTTAGGGAATAACATCTGCATCAAATTGCCAAACATAGCGTTAACTACCACCAGCAATAACGCACCGATGAAACCGCCAAGCGCAGACACTAAGCTGTAAATCTTCGCCACAGACCACACATCAAGACGCTTAATGTTAAAATTCTTCAGCCTTTTTTTATTCATCATCGGAATCCCCCCTGCTTATTATTTTTCCTGCCTTCATAACCCCCTCTTTAACATGGTCGAATGCTTCATCCAGCCCTGCCTCTTCCATTTCTTTCCATGCCTCAAGGAAGGATTTAACATCATCTCCTATTTCTCCTTCAGATTTAACAGCCAATTCACCAAGCATATCTTTAATTGAGGCACCCTTAAGATTATCCCTTATTTTTGTTCTCTCAATTATCTTTTCCCCTGCTATTGTCATCATTAATTTGAGTGCTTCTCTCATAACAAGAACAAAATCATCATTCACAATATTGCTTGAGGTCTGAGTGGATTCTGCATTTTTCTCTAATCCAGCTGTTTCATTGATTTCTTCAATAAGGTTGCTTAGCAGCTTCATGTCAAGGTAGTGCACCTTCCCGTTATCCCTGTCAACTGAGAACTCCATCATAACATCCTCCCTTATCCTAGATGCTATAAACCTGGCTTTCCTTGCTATTCCAACAATCTCGTCATCGGATAGCATAACCTCCATGGGCACACTTCTCTCCTCGACGCTCTTATTCCCCACATTAAAGTAATATCCCTTTGACATTCCGATATTACTCATCTCTTTGATGCGCATATCTTCATGGGAAAGGATTGCTGTGCCCGCCGGCCCCTCCTTTATCCGGCTGCCTGCACCCAGGCCTGGCCAGAACCTTATGAGAATCCTGTCATCCCTTGTATCCTTATGAATATGGGGGAAAGAAGAGAAGACTACTCCTGAAATGTCTGCCTTAATCATCGGCTGCAGTATCACTGAGAGCCCCTCCTCGCCCCGCACAATCTTCAGAACATCCTCCCCGTTATTCAATGTATTAATTAATAGCTGCCTAAATGCGATTGCCATCTCTTCACTGTTCTTCAACGCGTAAAAGAAGGGGAGATTCAGCCTCGATAAGAAGCTTGAGCGCATGCACACTGCGCTTCTCTCCTGGCTGAGGAGCCCCTCCCCAAGGGAGTCGAGGGCGTCATCAAAGTCCTTAATCAGCGCCCCTAAGTCAAGGGTGTTTATGCTGTTCTTTAATCGGTTTACCTCTTCCTCACTCAACGCCAGCTTCTCCTTCAGCTCTGCTTTACGGAACGCCTCTCTCACAATGCCTTTAATCTCTTCTGGTGTTATAATAAAGCCGCCAGGTGTGTTCAGCCCCTCTTTAAGGAGGAGGTTTAAGCTCAGGCTCTTCTCTCCTAGGAAGAGCTGGCTCTCATCGCCGTATTTATCTATCTGTCCGTCCATTGATTTCAGGCTTATCATTTTATTGTATCCTAAAGGGGTTGTTTAATAAAGCCTCCTCGTATGCGAATCCCAGTCTGTCCTTGCTGTTGGAGTAAATGGTAAGGAGTGTCTCTCCTTTGAGTACTCTTTCATTAACATGCTTAAAGAGGTAAACGCCCGCATACTTATCATGGGGGGCTCCTGCAAGCCTCGCCACCTTGGAGATTGTAGAGTTCTCTATTCTTAAAATTTTTCCTTTCACCCTGCTCCTGAACTCTCTTTTGTACCTTCCCCTCTTTATTTTCTCCGGGGAGAATATGCTTCCGCCCTGAGCCTTTATTATCTCGACCATCTTGTCATAAGCCCTGCCGCTCTCAAGTATCTCTCTTGCCTTCATTACTCCATTGCCTTTCTTTGCATTGCCAACAAACTCTAAAAGCTCCCCTGCTAAGAGAAGGGACTTCTCCCTTAAATCACGCGGGGCATCCCCTCTTCTCATGAGCACCTTAAGCACATCAATGGCTTCGAGTGCAGGGCCCATCCCGCTACCTATGGGCTGTCTTCCGTCGGTAAATATGACCTTCACCTTCATCCCTATCTTCCCGCCTACACTCTCAAACATCTCCTTCAGATATCTGGCTCTTTGAACGCTTTCTATCTTAGAACCTTTTCCTATTGGAAGATCCACCAGGACATGTGTTGCTGAGACACTGGCCTTCTTCGCGAGTATGCTTGCTATAAGCTGGCTCGCAGAGTCTATGCTTAAGGGATACTCTGCTCGGATTATTAGGTCGTCCGCGGGCGCAAGATTTATCGCTCCGCCCCAGACAATGCATGCCCCTGCTTTCCTTATTATCGCCTTCATCTCCTTTATATCAAATGTAACAGAAGCCAGAACCTCCATTGTGTCGGCAGTCCCTGCCGGGCTGGTAATGCTCCTCGAGCTCGTCTTGGGAACCTTCAGACCTGCAGCTGCAAGAATCGGCACGACTATCATGGTTGTCCTGTTTCCAGGGACGCCCCCTGCGCAGTGCTTATCTGCAACGACGCCTGCTCTTAGTTTAAGCCTCTCCCCTGTGGATATCATCGCCTTTGTGAGATTCGCAGTCTCCTCAAGCGTCATTAGATTGCTGTAGCAGGCGCCGACAAAATAGGCAACCTCAACATCGCTGAGCCGCCTCTCAACTATGTCCTTGACTATGCTCTTTATCTCTGCCCCTGAAAGCCTTTTCCCCTCGAGTTTTTTTCTTATATAACCCACCGATACAGGTCTCTTGTCAATATCAACTCTTACCCTATTTTTACCCTTAAGGCCTGCCCTGTCTATGACCTCCTTGAAGAGCCCTATCTCCCCCTTTTTTATCTCTGTTCCCTCGCCTGCAATATCAATTATGACTGTAACCCTCTTGTTCCCCCTTCTGATTACTACTCTGTCCTCAGGGTGTATGTCGAGAAGTTCCGCATCCCTCTGGTTGATTATCCCGACTAAGGGTCCGCCGGTGGCTATGTTTATGTCCTTAACACTGAAAATCATTGTTGCACCCTCTGTTATTGCCTTCTCCTTCCTCTCCTGCTGTCGGATATGGACCTCAAATGAGTCCTTATGATGAACTCTACAATCCTCTGGGTAAAGGCGAGTATTACAGGTCCAAGAATCATCCCTGCCACCCCTAAAAACCTCAGACCGCCAAGAACACCTACAAGGACGACTATGGGGTGTATCTTAGCCCGCTTGCTTATCAAACTGGGCCTTAAGAGATTGTCTATCCCTGAGATTATGAAAAATCCGTAAAAGAAGAGTATTATTCCTATCGCCCTCTGCCAGGGATTATGGTCCATAAACCCCATTATTGTGTGGAAAAGGGAGAGGGGCAGCCAGACAGTCCCCGCCCCTAAAAACGGGATAAGGGCGAAGCCCATGGTTATTAACCCCCACAGAATTGGCGCGCCCAGCATTACAGAGGAGAATATGCCGCCTTTTACGTATAGTACTTTCCCAAGAATATAAAAGCCTGCGGCAGCAACAGCACCCTGAGCCATGGCAACAACGAGGAACCCTACAACAACCCCCTGAAGTACATCGTCAATTGATTCCTTTATCTTTCTCTGGTTCTCAGCAGAGATGTGCAGTGCTTCCATGCTCTGCTTCAGAAGGAATCCCTCATCCGTCAGCACATAAAATGAGACGAACAAAACTACAAATATCTGGAGCAGCTTTGAGGGGAGGGAGAGCACTATCTCAGTGGACGCTTTTATTAGTTTCTGGGCGATGATATTGAAGCTGTTCGATAGGACGCGGAGGGCACCGCTGTCAACGAGAACCTTCTTGATTGATTTTGATGTCAGGTAAAGGCAATTTCCCTGGGTGCAGCTTTCATTCGCCGAGAACATTGTGTTCATCTTTGACTTGGCAATGGTATAGACAAGGATAGTTTCTCTGGTAAGGTTGTTAAATAGGGGAACTATGGGGGCAATGATTATTGTTATGCTTACAATGAGGATTATGATTGCAGCCAGCCCCTTGTATTTTATTATTTTTACGAGCCTCTTCTGGAAGGGTATGAGGAGGTAGCCGAGTATTAAACCGCCGAATATTGCCTCAAGATAGGGCAGGGAGATTAGAAAAGATACTATCCCCAGGCTTAAAAGCAGAGATATGATTATTATGTTCCTGACATTCTCCTCTTTTACCCTTTTTCTCATTATACAAACCTCTTCTGAGAAGAGTTATTTAAATTTATCTTTTTTGATGCCAGGGCTAATAAAATTTAGGCGGTCCCTTTTATCCGCTTTCTCTTCTGTATTCAATATAGGAATAGACTGTCGTGTATGCGGCAACAGAGAGTACAGGGACAAGAATGAATAGGAGCGCATAGCGCTGGAAGAATACTCCTGCAATTGTGATTATCCCCGCAATCTTGAATAACCTTCCGCCAATCCTGTGAGTCTTTTTCCACACTCTTTTGCTGCTTAATGTCCAGGGGGTTCTTATCCCTATAAACCAGTTTCTCTTCGCGTTCTCGCAGAGAATACCAACATAAAAAAACAGGATTCCTGAGCCAATTGGGGCAATCACATTGGGGCTTATCCTTCTGCCACTGTTCCAGAGAATCAGCTGGGACTGGACTGAGAGCATGAAGATAAAAAACAGGAGGATAAACCCGTCATAGTAGCCCCTGAAACCCTCAATATTAGCCCGTAGTGGGTCGATAATCGGGATAATGAGAAAGAGTAGGGCAAGTCCAGCAAGGACAAAGGGCATTGTTAACATGCCCCAGAACCTTTGCATATAACCGTTGGGCTCTCCCCTGCTGTTCCAGTGCGTAACCATCCTAGCCGGCATTTTGGGATAGAAATAGGTGCTGATAATGAAAGAAAACAGCACAATCCCCAAAATTGCCAGTGTGCTCTTTCTCATTCTGTGCAGCCCCAAATTCTATTGCCTATCCGCAAGCTATAACCGCAAATAATTACAAATTTCATATATAAGCCTTGTTGTTCTTTACAATGTTTAGCCGAGTTTAAACAGACAGAGAAATTGAAAAATGCGCCGTCAGAATAAATTAGCTATTTCTTTATAGACTTCTAGAAGATTGCCCTCTTAAATGAATATGAAAATGAAAGCAATTTTCCTGCAACAACAAAAGCAACATTCAGTCATGATAAGATAATCCATTGGATTTAATAGAAGTGTCGTCTGAGGGCACTTTTTCAATTGAGTCTAACATCAGAAGTCCTGTTAACTATTATTTCCTTTTTCTTAAGGGTGGGGCGAGCACAGCAAGAATTCATCGTGCTTCCTAAAGACTTCAACTTCAGGGGCAGGGAAGGAAACGATGTAGCCATTCTAATTTCATTAAGAAAGTGGTTTCCTTAAACCCTCTCACTTCTCCGTCTTGAGATATGAGCCATTTTTTGAAATCAGTAAAAAACTTCACACTAGCTAAATTATTTTAGGATGAGTTGCGAGAATTGTAGCTAAAAAATTGGTAGCTGATTAGGAAACCCTAAGACCATGAATGGGCCTTGATCATTTTTAACTTTATTTTCCAATGACATTTTACATCAGTTATATGCCAAAATGTTCCTTCAACATCTTTTCTAATTCAAGCATATAATGTATCTGTGCGCTGGGCTGTTTATCCTCCGGATTCAATTGCTTATTCTTTCTATTAAACCAGATAACATGCAAACCTGCCTTTAAACCGCCGAGCACATCTCTCTCGTACGAGTCCCCTATTAGAACAACCTCGTGTGGCTTACACCCCGTTTGTTCAAGAGCGTACCGAAATAATTCTCCGGTTTCCTTTATCTTTTTTGCTTCACCAGAAATAAAAACATCCTGAAAGTATGAGGACAATCCTAATA
>WALR01000086.1 GCA_015522765.1 Candidatus Woesearchaeota archaeon
ACCTAAAAGAAATTAATAGAGGGTATGACTATACAGGACTTACAATCCTGACGATTCGTTTAAACAATCATGGAGAGGGGGTACAAGTGAAAAATTTTCAGAATAAGAATAAGGGGGATCTCGCCATTGTTAATCTGCTCGTGGTTATCCTAATCAGCGTCGGTTTTCTTAGCGTTCTTCTGCCCTCAGTGCACGCTGTCAATGGTCTCGAGATAATTGAAAACAACCGTACCATCAAGACGGATCCTGGAAAGGCCGTGACAGGGGTATTCACCCTTAATAATACAGGCGGCACCGCCCTTAATGTTTCATTTACAGGCTATGTGCTCTCAAACGGGGTTGACACCCTTCTCATAGAACCCATAAACAATGTCAGTCTGCCTGCAGGCGCATCGTTGAATATGCAATTTGTCGTGGTGGTCGGCGCCTCCAAGAGCGCCGGCGATTATAAGGGCAGTTTAGTGGCGTACTCCAACTCTGCAACGGACAGCCTTCCAATAACCATTACCGTTAACTCCCTCCCCTCATTAACCCTCACCCCCTCAGGGATTGACCTTGGCGCAGTCAACAGAAACAAGAATTACACCGCAAGCATAAGCGTGAAGAATACGGGAAACTCCGACATCACAAACCTGCTTGTAACCTCTAATGCCAACTCTAAGTACAATATGAGAATCAGCCCCTCAAATATTTTTGTTATGCACCCGAATGAGTCGAAGAATGTATATGTAAACCTTACGATACCTATTGACGAGGCTGTGGGAAAGAAAGATTTCGCGACTCTAACATTTCATTCAGACCAAAAAGAGGTAAGCGCAGTAATCAAGGGGGATGTTAAGTCCAGGCTTGTTATTGGTGATGTTGATGCTTATGTTGATGATAGGAGTGATAGGAATTTGGCTGATGGTGATACTGTTGGTGTTGATGCTAGGCCTGAGTCTTCTTTTAGGCTTTCTGTGAGGGTGGATAATGATTTTACGAGTTATGAGGATGTTCGTATCAGGGATGTTGTTGTGAGTGCGAGGATTGTGGGTATTGATGATGGTGCTGATTTGAAGGAGGAGAGCGACACTTTTGACTTGTCTGCTGATTCGAGTAAGAGGGTGGAGCTTGACTTTAAAGTTCCGCTCGAGGCTGTCGAGGACAAGTACAGGGTAGAGGTAACCGTAGAAGGGAAAGATGAGAACAGGGTGGAGCAGAAGGATAAGATGAATATTTATCTTAATGTCAATAAGGAGAGCCATGATGTTGAGATAAGAAGAGCAGAGCTTACCCCCTCATTGGTTAAATGTGAGGATTCAGCGAGGCTTGATGTGAAGGTAACGAACCTGGGAACACACTACGAGCAGAATTGTCTTCTCACAATAAAAAATCCCTATCTTAAGCTTGACCAGAGAGACGAATTTACACTCGATAATGACCTATCGTCAAGCAGGAGCAGTTTTACAAAAACATATTACATTAACATTCCAAAGGACTTAAGGAGCACCAACTACAGGATTGAGCTGAGGACATACTACGACTACAACAAGCTCTCCCATGTGAAAACCGTCCTGCTTAAGAAAACTGACTGTCCTGTCAAGAGCCAGCCAAAAAATGAAACAACAGTCGAGCAGCCGAAGAAAGAAATTGTTGTTGTTCAGCCCTCAGAGAACAAGACTGCAGGCAAAGAACAGCCCATTAGGGTGATAAGGGAGATAATAGTCCAGCCCCCCGCACCACAAGGGGCGACAGAATCAGACTATATACTCCTGCTTTTAATACTCGACGCCCTGCTCTTCGTAGGGATAATAGTCGGGATAGCATTTTATCTTAAAAGATAGAACATCCTAACTTAATAACTTAAACTATAGGGCATGCTACGGGGCATATTGAGTGCCTCTACTGGCGCGAGGTATTTTTCCAAGACTCTCCTCAATTCTCCACTGAGCGTCATTTTATATTCTGATTCCAAAGTAGGATGAAGCTCTGCCAGGTATGCTATCACCCTGTTACGGTCTACTCTGTTTATAACACCACTTAAGAGCATCCTAACATTCTCTTCAGTTAGCTTATCGCTGTTGTCATGGAAATCCCCAGGGATGTATCTTAATGCTTCAGGACTAGCCTTAAAAGGAGCATTGTCAGACCCAAATGCCTTCTCAAAAAGAGCCAGGTGAGGATAGACTGCCCCAATTATGATGCTGGTTAGCGCATATTTGTCCTTCTCCTCTATTTCACTGTTATTGATTGTCGCTTCCAGCCCTATGTTCGCAAAAAACTCTTCTTCATCCATATTCATCAATTTAAGATAGGGCTGTTTAAGGGACAGCTCATATTTTATAAAAAACCCTTTCCCATTGGTTTTTCCTGAGATATCTCCTTTGTATTCATTCAGCCACCTCTCTGCTGTATGTTTCCTCAATGTGGCTACTGCAATATCTATTGTTTCACCTATTTTACTGCTCATTTTTTCACCTGCAAGGATTTTAGATTTCACTTAAGGCATAGTGTGTTTTCTCATATATTAAGCCTGTTCCTGTCTTTTTACCGTTATATGGAAGGATACACCTCAACAACCATAGGGCGGTAATCCAAGTTATCCCTGCTATGC
>WALR01000087.1 GCA_015522765.1 Candidatus Woesearchaeota archaeon
CCGGTCCTTCCCCTCCTCTGAATCTGTCTTATAGCGCTTGGTATGGGCTCATAAAAAATCACTATATCAACCTCCGGGATGTCAAGGCCCTCCTCGCCAACAGAGGTCATCACAACTACATTGTACTTCCCCTCCTTGAAATCCCTGAGTATTCTTATCTGCTCCTTCTGGGTTATCCCTGTCCCGTTCCTCTTCTGCTGGCCGACGAAGAGCGCGGCCTTCACCCCCTCTAGTTTGTTAAGCATCTCAACAATGCTCGATGCATTGTCCCTGTAATTGTTGAAGACAATTATGCGCTCCATGCCCTCCTTTAGCCCCTCCTGGACTATCCTCCTTAAAACAGCCCTCTTAGGGTGCTCAACGCCCTTCTCCCTCAGATCCCTAACAAAATCAGTGAGGACCCTGAAGTCCGGGTCTGCAACAAGGTTCTTAACAGCCTTCACCCTGCTTGAGGGTGCGCTCTCCTCAATCCTTGAGAGGTAATTGGAAAGTGAAAAAACGCCCTGTGTTTCAAGGAGCTCGTCTGCATGCTGAATCTTTATTATCTCTGAGAGCAGGCTTACAGCCTTAAGATTCTGGTAGTCCTTGTTTCCCTGCGAGACCTCCGCCATAATCTGCCTCTGAAGCTGGAGTATCCCTGTCTTTGATGACAGGCTGCTGGTCTTTATCCCGTAATTCCTTATCTTATCGACCCTTGCCTTAACCATCCTTTTGAGTATCCTGCTTACAGCCTTCAGGTCAGAGGTGAGCTCAACATCCTCCCACTTCACGCTTATCCCCTGAACATACTCCTTGACATCACTGTCTTCCTCATCCCTTATTTCAATCTCCTCTATGCCCAGGTTGGCGCATACCTCCTTTATTTTCTCCTTGTCGCTTCCGGGAGAAGCGGTCATCCCTATTATGCGGGGCCACCTTGCCTTCCTGAGGTATTCCTTCGCTATGAACACGGTGGAATAATTCCCGACTGAGCGATGGGCCTCGTCAATTCCCAGAAGGCTCACCTCCTCAAGAGTAACCCTGCCTGAAATAATGTCGTTCTCCAGCGCCTGCGGCGTCGTGAATATTACCCTTGACTTCTGCCATAGTCTTGCCCTCTCCTCAGGGTCAACCATGCCAGTAAAGACCGCCATATCCTCCTTATTGATAGTGGATTTCTCAAGAAAGACGCTCATATACTGCTCTATGAGCGGCCTCGTCGGCCCTGTAAGCACAACCTTTGACTTTGGGTAGGTACTCAGCCTGTGGATTGCGACCATGAGAAATATAAGCGTCTTGCCGAGCCCTGTGGGGAGGACTATCAGCGTGTTGCTGTTAACGGCCTTCGCGAATATTGTCTGCTGATAAATCCTGGGCGTAACATCCTTGAGCTTAAACATCTCTTTCATACAACAGCTAAGTCGGAGAATTATATATATTTATTGATTAATAGCTTTATGAAGAAAAGAAAAAATAAATGCAGGGCAGTCAGCAATTATAGCTGGCCCTGGGAGAAGTCGTTCGCCGGCTTCTCCTTCTCCTTCTTCTCGACAACCATCGCCTCTGTGGTAAGCATCAGTCCTGTGACGCTTACCGCATTCTGGAGGGCGCTCCTCACCACCTTAAGCGGATCGATAACTCCAGCCTTCATTAAATCCTCAAACGAGTCAGTTGCTGTGTTATAGCCGAAGTTCACATCCTCAGAAGACTTCACCTTCTCCAGTATAAGGCTGCCCTCTTTCCCGGCATTCTCGGCTATCTGCCTTAGCGGGCTTTCAACGGCGTTCAGGACAATCTTCCTCCCAAACTCTGCGTCACCCTCAAAGCTTGTATCCTCAAGCTTCTTCTTCGCCCTTATCAATGCCACGCCCCCGCCCGGGACTATTCCCTCTTCGACAGCAGCCCTTGTTGCGTGCAGGGCGTCGTCAACTCTTGCCTTCTTATCCTTCATCTCTGTCTCTGTTGCGGCCCCTATCCTTATCACTGCCACCCCCCCTGAAAGCTTTGCCAGCCTCTTGGAGAGGTCCTCCTTCTCAAACTTTGAGTCGGTGCTCTCAATCTGCTTCTTTATCTGGGCAATCCTCTTTTCTATCTCCTTCTTGTCCCCCAGACCGTCAATTATTGTTGTATTGTCTTTATTAACCCGCACCATCTTTGCCCTGCCGAGGTCGTCTATGGTCACCTTGTCAAGTGCCATCCCGGTCTCCTCGCTTATTACCTTGCCCCCTGTGACTATCGCTATATCCCTCAGCATCTCTTTTTGCTCATTTCCGAAGGAGGGGGCTTTTATTGCAACAACCTTTAATGTTCCCCTTAGAACATTAAGCACTATTGTCGCGAGAGCCTCACCCTCAACATCCTCGGCTATTATAAGGAGGGGGGCTCCCTTGTTCGCCACCTTCTCAAGCAGGGGAAGAAGATCCTTCATGGTGCTTATCTTCTTGTCATGTATTAGTATAAATGCATCCTCAAGTTCTGCCTCCATCTTCTCCTGGTTTGTGGCCATGTAGGGGCTGATGAATCCCTTGTCTATCTGCATTCCCTCCACAACCTCAAGGCTGGTCTCAAGCGATTTTGCCTCTTCAACTGTGATTACTCCGTCATGGCCCACCTTCTCCATGGCTCTTGATATTAGCTCTCCTATCTCCTCATCGTTGTTTGCGGAGATAACAGCTACATTTTTTATCCTTTCCTTGACATCAATGCTCATCTTTTTAAGTTCCTCAACCATCCTCTTTGTTGCCATGTTCATTCCCCTTTTTATGTCCATGGGGTTTGCTCCTGCAACAACTGCCTTTATGCCTTCCCTAAGAAGAGCCTGGGCGAGTATCGCCGCTGTCGTTGTCCCGTCTCCCGCCACATCCTGCGTCTTTGTCGAGACCTCTTTCACAAGCTGAGCCCCCACATTCTCATAGGGGTCCTCCACATCTATCTCCTTTGCAATTGTCACCCCGTCATTGGTTATTGTGGGCGAGCCAAAACTCGATGAGAGAACAACATTCCTGCCCTTCGGGCCAAGGGTTACCTTAACCGTGTCAGCTATCTTGTTTGCTCCTCTTAAAAGCGCGTCACGCGCAGCCTCATTAAAGATTATTTTCTTTGCCATTGTCATCACCCTCCTAAATTTTTATTTGCCTATTTATTTCTCTATCTTTGCAAGAACATCCTTTATGTTGAGTATTATGTGCTCCTCTCCATCAATCTTGACCTCTGTCCCTGCGTACTTGTCATAAATGACCCTGTCCCCCTTTTTAAGATTGCACTTTTCGCATTCTCCCACGGCGATGACTGTGCCCTCATTTGTCTTCTCCTGGGCTGACTCGGGTATGTAAAGACCTGAGCTTGTCTTCCCCTCGCCTTTTGAAACCTTAATCAGAACCCTTTCTTTCATAGGTATTACATCCATAAAAACCACCTCCTGATTATCTTAATATTAACTTCGTTGATTTAAGGTATACAAAACCAATATTTAAATCTTTCGAACTACCAGCTTAGACTCCCATTAAACCTGAGGAACCAAAACCAGTCATACATGATTACTGCACTTACTTCTTGTACTCCTCTTTAAGAATACGCATTACGACGCTGCCAGCCACCTTGCCCCTAAGCCTCTTCATGGCAACCCCCATAAGGGCGTTTAAAGGGGCATCAGGGCTTCCCCTAACAACAGCCCTTATCTCCCTCCTCACATCATCCTCTTTTATGCCCTTGAAGTCAGCCCAGCGGACATTCTTTCCCCTAATAAGCGAGGTCATAATCTCAGGAAGAACCTCCCGTGCAATATTCATCTCATTGAGCGCATCGACAATCCTGAGGGATGCCTTTTTACCCTCCTCCTCAGAGAAGGCAACCTTAAACCTCTTCCTCACCTCCTTGGGCAGAACCATGAAAACATGGAATATCAGCTTAACAGGAACATTCCTGTGAGAAGAAACAATCTCCCCGAACTCCGGAAGACGCCTCAGGATGAGCGCAGCCTCCTCCTTTGAAAAACCGTAACTCTTTTGAAGCTTTTTTTGCCGCTCTACAAGCGACTCAACATCCTCCAAAACTATACCCGCTGTTTTTACCGGCAGAATATCGGTTTCGGGATACATACGGGCAGAGCCAGGCATGGGCCTGAGAAACACTGTCGTGCCGTCCTTCTTCACCTTTCTCACCTCTTTCAGCACGCCCAAAGGAACATCTCTCATCCGCATTATAGCCGCCTCAATCCCCCTGACACACCTTTGCCTCTCGCCGGCAACCATTATGAAAGCATCGTCTCCCCTGCATCCGAGAATATTCTTCACCCTCTTAACCTCTTTATCAGATATGCCATAGGCGGGAAGCTCGTCGGAGTGGAAAATCCCGCCGAGCCCTGCATATGCCTTAACATAATCACTAATCTCGCTCCCAAGCCTTCGTCCAGGCTGAATCCTCCTTCCCAGCAACCCCCTGAACCCCCTTACTTTAAGTGCGAGCACAACACCCTTACTCCTAATTGCAGATTTTAAAACAGAGGACTCTGTTGACACAAAAACACCAGTGACATCCTCTGAGCCGTCAAAAGAACTGATTGTTTTAATCCTCTTTGCAATATCAACTAGGGAAAGCTGCCTCTCAACCTCATACTCTATAATCCTTGGTATTAACCTAAGGTCCTGAGCGCCCTTTATCTCGACGCGGCTCCCCCCCTTCACAGAAACATTAAGGTCCTGCCTTATAGTCCCAAGCCCCCTCTTAACATTCAAAGAACGAAGCAGCGTCCCGAGGTGAAGAGCAACCTCCCCGACCTCGTGTGGATCATTCATAAGGGGGTCAGTGGCAACCTCTATAAGAGGGACCCCAAGCCTTGAAAGCTCGTATTCATCATACGCACTGCCCCTTGCAATTATCTTAGCAGCATCCTCTTCCAGACA
>WALR01000088.1 GCA_015522765.1 Candidatus Woesearchaeota archaeon
AGAAGCGGGATTGAGGAGAGCCCTATGCCGACGCCCATGATTACTGCTTCTGAGCCGTCCTTAAACGCGGATTTCCAGGAGGTAAGAGAATAACCGAGGAGAAATGCGACGACGAGGAAATACAATGCAGCTATCAAAACCATTTTATTATGAAAATGAGGTGCGAATATTTAAAATTAACCCCTCTTAAACCTGTATTCAATCAGAGTCCACAGGGCAACCATGCCGTCCTTCCATGTTATCTTCTTCCCCTCGTTGAAACTCCTCCCTGCATATTTTATTGGTACCTCCTCTATTGCGAATCCTTGCTTCAGAATCTTGGCGGTTATCTCAGGCTCGAAGTCAAACCTGTTGGCTTTAAGCTTAATGTTATCTGCTACATGCCTGCTGAACGCCTTGTAGCAGGTCTCCATGTCGCTCACGCTGGCACCGTAGAGTAGCCCGGTCATGAATGATAAGAGGAGGTTCCCAATGTAGAACAATGTGTAGCCCGGCTTATGCCTCCTGAGGAACCTTGAGCCGTAGACGACATCTGCGTCACCTCTTAGAATCGGCTCAACCACCTTTGGAATGTCCTCCGGATTGTATTCAAGGTCAGCGTCCTGTATTATTATGACATCCCCTGAAGATTCCCTGATACCCCGCCTGACAGAATATCCTTTGCCCCTGTTCTTCTTATTCCTCAGGAGTTTTATGTTGCTCCATCTCTTAGCAAGCTTCTCTGCCACACTGTGTGTGCTGTCTGTTGAGCCGTCGTCAATAATGATTACCTCCTTATCAACGCCAGAAATTTCGAGGTTCTCAACACTGTTAACAACATCAGAGATAAACCTGTCCTCGTTTAATACAGGGATTATGATTGAGAGTGTTTTAGACTTCATAAGAAACATTCAACCAGAGAGATATAAAAAAGTTATTGTTTTGCGCTTGGTGTGTATAGGAATAAGCCTATTTTCTAAACCAATTCATAGTCTCCCTTAACCCTTCATCGAGGTTTACCCCTGGCCCCCATCCTAAAAGTTCCCTGGCCCTTGTTATGTCCGGCTTCCTCCTCTTAGGATCGTCAGCCGGCAAAGGCATGAATGTTATCTCTGACGAGCTGCTTGTAATCTTTATAATCCTCTCTGCCAGCTCAAGTATTGTATACTCGTCAGGGTTGCCCAGGTTTACAGGCTCTGTGAGTGAGGAGTTCATCACCCTGTAAATTCCCTCAACAAGGTCCGTGATGTAGCAGAAGCTCCTGGTCTGCTTTCCTGTTCCGAACACTGTCAATGGCTCATTGTTCAACGCCTGGGTCATGAAGGCAGGGATTACCCTTCCATCGTTAGCCCTCATCCTCGGCCCGTAAGTATTGAATATCCTTATTATCCTCGTGTCGACATTCCTCTTCCTGTGATAGGCCATTGTGAGAGCCTCTGCGAAGCGTTTTGCCTCGTCGTAGCACGACCTTAATCCAATAGGGTTGACATGGCCCCAGTAGGACTCCGGCTGCGGGCTCACCTCTGGATCGCCGTAAACCTCTGATGTGGATGCAAGGAGGAAGACAGCATTCTTCTCTTCTGCCAGTTCAAGCGCATTCCTGGTCCCGTAGGCGCCTGTTAGCAGAGTCTCAACCGGTATTGTCTGGTAGTCTATAGGGGATGCAGGGGAGGCGAAGTGAAGTACAAAGTCAAGCTCACCGTCGACAGCCAGCTCTCTGCTCACATCGGTATTGATAAACTCGAAGTTATCATTCCCCATTAGGTGCTTTATGTTTGACTCTTTTCCTGTGACAAGGCTGTCAGCAGCAACAACAGAGAAGCCCTTTGAGAGGAGGAACTCTGAGAGGTGGCTTCCTATGAATCCTGCCCCGCCGGTTATCAATGCCCTCATCTTCCTACACCCACATATTTTATTCCCCTACTGGTGACTTCCTCCTTTTGATAAATGTTTCTGGCGTCAACAATCACATGAGTATTCATTAACTCCCTTAGCTTATCATAGTTGAGGGTTCTGAACTCGTCCCACTCAGTCATTAAGAGGAGGCAGTCAGAGCCCCTTAGTGCCTGGTAGGGCTCATTAAAGTAATTCACATCTCCGTCCAGCTCTCTTCTGGCGTTTTCAGCTGCCTGCGGATCAAAGGCGTTAATTACTGCGCCCTCTAAGAGTAGTTTCTTTATGATATAAATCGAGGGGGATTCTCTTATGTCATCTGTATTCGGCTTGAACGCGAGCCCCCAGACGGTTATTGTCCTGCCCGACACACCTTTAAGAGCATCATTCACCTTCTTAAATATCAGCTCCCTCTGGGAGAGATTAACAAGGTGGGCCGAACCCACTATCTTCATCTCCACACCGTTGTCCTCACCCATCTTTATGAGCGCCCTGACATCCTTCGGGAAGCAGCTCCCCCCGTAGCCCGCGCCTGCTTGGAGGAATCTAGGGCCTATCCTGTCGTCAAGCCCCATCCCCCTGGAGACGGTCTTTATGTCTGCGCCGACCTTCTCGCAGAGCCTTGAGAGCTCGTTGATGAAGCTTATCTTTGTGGCAAGGAAGGCGTTGCTCGCGTACTTTATAAGTTCTGCAGATGAAGTGTCAGTTATTAATATGGGCTTGTCAGCCCTCTCAAGGGGCTTGTAAAGCTCGTATAATCTGCTCCTCGCCCTCTCAGAATCGGCCCCTATCACTATCCTGTCAGGGTTCATGAAGTCCTTTATGGCGAAGCCCTCTCTTAGAAATTCAGGGTTTGAGGCTACATCAAATTCAGCGGATTTTCCGTCTTCCTTAAGTTTCTTCTTCACAATGCTCTTTACGAGTTTTGCCGTCCCTACGGGAACGGTGCTTTTAGTCACAATCAAAGTATAATCATCAATGTTCTCTGCTATTGTTTCTGCAGCCTTCTTAACATAGCTCAGGTCGGCTGAGCCATCCTCTGACTGGGGGGTGCCGACAGCAATAAATACCAGATGAGATTTTTTTATTCCCTCCCCCGCGTTTGTAGTAAAGTATATCCTTTTCTCCTTTATGTTTCTCCTGAGCATGTCTGTGAGGCCGGGCTCGAATATCGGAGTCTCCCCTTTCTTGAGCATATCAACTTTCTCTTTGTTAATATCCACGCAGGTTACATCATGGCCCATGTCTGCCAGGCAGACGCCGAGTGTGAGGCCTACATAGCCCGTCCCCATTATTGCAATCTTCATGTTCGTTGTTTATGCGCCTTTCTATTTATATCTTACTATTATCCTACCTTATCCGATAAATTTATATATTTGTTCTGCATTATAAGACACATGAAAAAGAAGATTTCAATAACAATCGATAAGGAGCTGCTCAACAGCGTCGATTCACTTGCAGACGGCATCTACATAAGAAAC
>WALR01000089.1 GCA_015522765.1 Candidatus Woesearchaeota archaeon
AAGAGCATGTTCCTCTTGAGAATATTCTTGCAGAAGAGGAATTACTTTACTCATTCTCCTCTAAGTTAAGCCTGGACGGGCTTTCTTTAATCATGAGACTATTAGGGGAGAGGAATCCGGAGAAGCATAAAAATAAAAGCCGCCTTTTGAGGAAGACGATTAATAACCTTTCCGACTACACAGAGAATGTAAACGGAATATTCAGTATTATAATGAAAAAAGAGGAAACGGATAAACTGCGGGAAGCCAGGCTTGTTAGCAACGAGAGAAGGGGAGAGGCCATACTTGCATCCCTCTACGATTTTGTTAACGGGCTTTACATATACATGATTAATAAGGGCGTAAACAAAAAAACAGCTGATAATGACCATCTTGATTCATTAATAAAAAAATATTCATCTTTTCACTATGAGCTGCTCAGCAGGAGGGATGAGAGGAAGAAAAGGGTTATAAGGGTTCCCCGGCGCCTTCTCTCCCGTCTCTATTATACTCGCGCCCTGCTCACATTCCTTAGAGGGGATGGTAACCAGGAGAGGTTTAATGCACTCATTAAGTGGGCCTATTTGTTTTATGCAAAAAATAATAATGGTGATTACCCTAAATCAGGCATTCATGCATTCAGCATGGGCGGTCCATTTGATACACCTCTCTCCCCGCTCCTCAACATGGCATCATTTTTTAGCATTACCTATCCTAAGATTTCAGATGTTTCATCCGGGAACAGCTACCCATCTCATCTGGAAGAAGAAGAGGAGAAGGCTGCCGTCTCCTTTTTATTATCATCAGTCCATTCATACATCAATTATTTAGGAAGGAGTATTGGTAAGTATAATAAGGGGGCGGGCTTGGAGGAGGCTGCTATGCATACTGGCGCAGCTATAAATGAAATCAATACTCTTAGCAAGAGATATTACACGAGGCTTTATCGTAAATTATCAAGCCAGGGAACTGTTGATTATAACCAGCTAAATAGATTCTCAAATAATAACCGCCTCTATAATCATGCGATGGAAAATGCGCAGAGAATAATAAAACTGCTGGTTAATCATAAATAAAGAGTTTAATCCCTTCAATCCCTGAGGCAAGCTCCTTGAAGCCGGCGGGGGGCTGCTTGTTAATATCAATCTCCACTGCCCGCGAGGCGTCTTTTATGTCCTCCCCCACCGAAGATATCATATCAGGATTGTCCGTGTGTATTATTATCCCCTTAATCTCATAGCCGAGGGACTTCCCGATGGAAGACTTGTACCTCCTTATTGCGCCCACAATTGCGAGCGCCGCATCCCCTGCCTCTCTCTCTTCCGCATAGCGTTCTTCCAAGTACTTGGGCCATTCCGAGACATGAATGCTTTCTCCCTCTTCAGGGTAGTATCTGTGGAAGATTTCGTCAGTGATGAAGGGCATTATAGGGGCAAGCAGTTTGAGCTGGACGAGCAGCCCCCTCCTTAATGTGTACTGGGCGGACCTCTTTGCATCAACACCCCTCTTTTCAGGGTTGTATATCCTTGACTTTACAAATTCGAGGTAGTTGTCGCAGAAGATGTGCCAGAAGAAATTCTCAACCTCAAGCTTTGCCCTGCTGTACTCATATGACTCGAATGATTCGGTGGCTTTTTTTATTGCCCTGTTGAGCGTTGACAAGAACCACTTATCAAACGGCTCAAGTTTCTCCTCGTTAAACTTTTTGTATTCCTCATGGCTGAAATCCTCGAGGTTCATCATGACGAATCTTGAGGCGTTCCACAGCTTGTTAATCATCTTCCTGCCTGTAACAAGGTCCTTCTCCTGGAATGGGAGATCCTCTCCCAGCTTTGAGCTTGCAACCCAGAAGCGGAGGGCGTCGGCCCCGTATTTGTCAATTACTGAGAGCGGATTAATCACATTCCCCTCGCTCTTGCTCATCTTCCTCCCCCTGGGATCAAGGGCGTGCCCGCTAATCATTATGTTCTTCCAGGGGATGCTCTTCTCATGCAGATAGGACTTAACGATTGTGGTGAACGCCCAGAAGGTGATTATGTCATGCGCCTGCGGCCTAAGGTCCATGGGGAACATTCCCTTAAAGAAATCGTCGTCCTGCCCCCACTTAAGCGCAATCATGGGTGTGAGACTACTCGTTGCCCAGGTGTCCATGACATCTTTTTCAGCTATGAACTCTTCGCTTCCGCACTCGCACTTAACCCTCGGCTTATCAACAAGGGGGTCGACGGGAAGATCATCCTCATCGGCGATTATAGGCCTGCCGCACTTCTTGCAGTACCACACAGGGAAGGGGACGCCGAAGAACCTCTGCCTGCTTATGCACCAGTCCCATTTCAGGCCGTTAACCCAGTTGTCGTATCTCACCCTCATATGCGCGGGATGCCACTTAATCTTCCTCCCCTGTTCAAGGAGCTTCTCCTTTAGGTCGAGGTATTTTATGTACCACTGCTCTGTCATTATGAACTCTATCTCTGTCCCGCACCTCTCATGGACATTAACAACATGGTGGACTGGCTCCTTCTTCTCAACAACACCTAGTTCTTCCAGGTCCTTGACAATCTCCTTTCTTGCCTCCCTGCTCCTCATTCCCTCATACCTGCCCGCCCTCTTATTGAATGTGCCGTCCTTGTTAACAAGCTCTATTATTGGAAGGTCGTGTTTGATTACCCATTCTATATCATCAATATCGCCGAAGGTGCAGTGGTAGACCGCCCCTGTCCCGAATGAAGGATCAACCTTGTCATCCGCGAGTATAGGAACCTCCCTGTTAAATATTGGAAGCGACGCCTTCCTCCCCACAAAGTCCTTATATCTCGAATCGTCGGGGTGGACAAAGACGGCTACGCAGGCGGGCATAAGCTCCGGCCTTGTCGTTGCGATAGAAATTGTACTCCCATTGTCAACCTTAAAACGGATGTATACCAGCTCGGAGTCGTCCTCCTTGTCCTTGAGCTCCACCTGGGCGAGGGCTGTGCCGCACTCAGGGCACCACATTATGGGCATCTTCTTCCTGTATATCCTGCCCTTTTTGTAGAGTTCTATGAAGCTGAGCTGGCTCTTCTTTATGACCTCGGGGCTGACGGTGTGGTGGTAGGATATTGACCAGTCAACACTCATCCCTATCCTCTTCCACCCCCTAATCATCTCCCCCTCTGCCTCCCTGCTGACTTCCAGGCATTTTTTTGTAAACTCTCCCCTTGGCATCTTATTTGCCTTTATCCCGAGCTTCTTCTCAACGAACCGCTCTGTTGCGAGGCCGTTGTCGTCAAATCCCCAAGGGGCGAACACATTGAAGCCGCGCATACGCTTGTACCTCATTATGAAGTCCTGGTGGGAATAGCTGTACGCATGGCCGAGGTGCATGCTCCCGCTCACAGTCGGCGGCGGTGTGTCCACTGAGAAGACGGGCTTCCTGCCCTGTTTAAACCTGTATATCCCCTTCTCCTCCCACTCCTTAAGGAGCTTTTCCTCCACAGACTTGAAGTCGTATTTCTCTCCCATCTTAAACCCTTATCTTCTTGACTATCGATTTTCCTTTGGTGTCGTCCACAGTGTATCCTCTCTTTTTTATCTCTTCCCTGAGGGAGTCAGCCTTCTCCCACTCTTTTGCCCGCCTTGCCTCTTCTCTCTCCTTCACGAGCGCCATTATCTCATCGGGTATATCCTCTTCAAAAGGGATTACGCCCAGAATCCCGTCTATATCGTGCATAAATGAGAGAACCCTCCCTGCTGATTCCCTATTAACGCCTCCTTCCCCTATGAGCACATTAACATCCTTTATGAAGTCGAACAGCACGGCAACAGCCGGGCTTATCTGGAGGTCATCATCAAGGGAATCATCTATTCTGCTTCTTGCCTTATTGATGAGCTCCTCCACCTTCCCGCTGTCGCCATCCCCTGCTTCCAATGTTTTAAGGACATTCACAAAGTCCCTCAGGCGCTTTATAGTCTCCTCAGCTGACTTTAAAGAGCTTATCGTGAAGTTGAGCTGTGTCCTGTAATGGGTTGTGAGGAGAAGCCACCTTATAGCCCTTGCGCTGAACCCCCTATCAAGCAGGTCCCTAAGGGTGTAGAAGTTACCGAGGCTCTTGCTCATCTTCTTCCCCTCTACGAGGAGCCACTCGTTGTGCACCCAGTAGTTTACGAACTTCTTCCCAAAGCATCCCTCGCTCTGCGCTATCTCGTTCTCGTGGTGGGGGAAGACAAGGTCTATGCCGCCTGTATGGATGTCAAAGCTCTCTCCAAGGTACTTCGTGCTCATCGCCGAGCATTCAATGTGCCACCCAGGCCTGCCCTTCCCCAGCTCTGTCTCCCAGAATACATCTCCGTCCTCCTTGGAGTATGCCTTCCACAGGGCGAAGTCGTAAGCCTCGTCTTTTTCGTACTCATCCTGGCTTATCCTCGCCCCCGCCTTCAGCGTGCCCGGCTTTATCCCTGATAACTTTCCGTAATCCCTGAACTTTGAGACATCATAATAAACAGAGCCGTCCTCTCCCCTATATGCAAGCCCTTTCTCCATAAGGCACTTTATTATCCTCACCATCTCCCTTATATGCTGAGTCGCCCGCGGAAAGTGCTCCGGAAGGTCAAGGTTGAGTTTCTTAATGTCCTCCATGAACGCCTTTGTGTATCTCTCAGTGTACTCTGAGAGGCTTACTCCCTGCTCCTGAGAGTTCCTTATCGTCTTGTCGTCAACATCTGTTATGTTCATGACCTGTGTTACCCTGTAGCCCTTATACTTGAGATACCTCTTGAGAAGGTCGGCGCAGATATACGCCCTGAAGTTTCCTATGTGCGCGTAGTCGTACACAGTTGGACCGCAGGTGTACATCCTGACGCTGCCCCTGTCAATCTCCTTGAACTCGTCCTTCTTCCTTGTCAGCGTGTTGTATATTCTCATTTTATCATTGTGCATTTGTTTTACTTATTAAATTTTCTTTTAGCGCCCCATCTCAGGGAGACACGCATCCCCTCATTTGCATGCAGGATGTCTGAAGCCCTCCCATTTGGAATGGCTATCTCAAGCGAGGAGCAGCTGCTTCTTATAAGCGACAGTTTTCTGGGAGGGGCGTCGCTGTAGCAGTCAAATATTCCCAGCACCTCATTAAAATCGTTAAGGATTACTCTTGCCCTGTCCGCATTTATCGATGAGGGAATGTTTGTTACCACATTTCCAAAGCTGTCCGTCCTGACAACCTCTCCCTCTGCATAATCATTACCCATCTGAAGCTTAAAAGAGAGCTCTGCTTCAGGTTTAAATTGAGCCCCCACACCTTTGAGGGTTTGTTTCTTCTCTATAATCGCGGCTGCCGGGGCAAACACATCCCTCGCCTCAAAGCTCCTTGAGCCCCGCCTCTTGAGGGAGATGCACTGCTCAATTCCCGCCTCTCCCGCTGCGGGGAGCAGGACCCCGTTGTCAGGCCCCACAAAGAAGTAGTGCCCCGCCTTTATGGCGATTGCCGCCCTAGCTGAGCCGACCCCTGGGTCGACCACGACGAGGAATACTGTTCCTTTCGGGAAATAGCTGAATGAGCACCTGAGAATCCAGGCAGCCTCCCTTATGTTAAATGGCTCGACTCCGTTGAACAGGTCTACAACCTGTGCATCCGGGTTGAAGGAGTGCAGAACACCCCTGACAATCCCTGCATATTCGCTGTTCCCGAAGTCAGTCAGGAGGGCAATCATAATTCATTAGGTAAGGACTAATCATTAAAAAAACTATTGAAACATGTCTGCTAAAGGAATATTCATGAGGGCAAAAGTATTAAATAATAAGAGTTAGTAGGGAGGAACAATGGGAATGATAATCATTGGTATTGCAGGGCTCTCACTGGTTCTTGCGGGATGGGTCCCTGAGGTGGTGAGAACGATAAGGGAGCGGAGGAGTTCCCTCGCCCCCTCATTCGCCCTTCTTTACACCGCAGGCTCTTTAACACTCTCTGCCTATTCCCTCCTACTTAATGAGCCGGTCTTCCTCGCGCTTAACCTTGCGGCTTCTTTAATGAGCGGCATCTCTCTCTACTTTGCCCTGGAGGGAAGAAGATGATAATATTGATTCTTCTGCTAATGGCATTACTCTCCTTCGCGTTCTTCTTCCTGGGAAAGACAATGGGCTATAAGCTGGCATTAACCGACTGGAAAAAGAGGGAGAAAAGGGCAAGGGTTGAGGCGGTTAAGCAGAGCAGGGCTGTTCTCTCAGGTCAGTTCTCTGAACAGCTCTCCCCCTTCCTTCCCGGATTTAAGTATCTGCCTACTGAGTGCAGGTTTATAGGGAGGCCCGTTGATTTTATAGTGTTCAGGGGAATCGACGAGAAGGATATTAAGGAGGTGGTATTCCTGGAGGTGAAGAGCGGCTCTTCAGGCCTCTCCGCCCAGGAGAAAAACCTCATGAAGACCATAAATGCTGGGAGGGTGAGATGGGAGGAGTACAGGGTTCCCGACGATTTAACAAAGAGGTGAGACGATGGAAAGGGTTATTCTCAGCTTCGGCGAATACGAGAAGCTTGCGAGGCGTGTGGCGAGAAAGGCGGGTGTCAGCTATTCAAGACTAAATGTTTCAAGGTTCCCTGATTCAGAGTCATATGTCAGGTTCAGGTCGGATATTAGGGGGAAGAGCGTCTACATACTCCAATCGCTCCACCCTGCGAACGAGAAATTAATGGATGTCCTTCTTGCAGGCTACACTGCAAAAGAGCTAGGGGCACGGCGGATTACACTTATCGCGCCCTACCTTGCCTATATGCGCCAGGACAAGCGCTTCAAGGAGGGGGAGGCGGTCTCGGCCAGAATAGTTGTCGGCAGACTGCTCTCTGTTTATGACAAGCTGATAACAATAGACCCCCATCTCCACAGGATAAAAAAGATGTCTGATGTGTTCCCAAATAGCTCGAGGGTCCTGACAGCGAATGATGTCCTTGCCTCCTTCATAAAGAGAAGGCTGGGAGGGGGGCTCATAATAGGCCCTGACGGAGAGAGCTTCCAGTGGGCGAGGAGCATAGCGAAAAAGATAAACCTCGATGTGGTCGTCCTTAAGAAGGAGAGGTACAGCGCTGAAAGAGTGAGGATAAAGCTCTCCTCTGAGGCGAGGGAGAAGATAAGGAGGGATAGGAACGCCGTGATTGTCGATGACATCATAAGCACCGGCCACACAGTGATAGAGACAGTGAGGAAGGCTAAGGAGCTTGGCATGCTGGTCAGGGCGGTTGTGTGCGTCCACGGCGTGTTTGCAGAGGATGCATATAAAAAAATAAGGAGGACAGGGGTGAAGGAGATTTACTCCACGAATACCATTGCAGGGGAGCATTCATCCATCGATGTTTCAGGGCTGATAGCCGGCTCTTTGAATAATCAGGGTCGTTAGCCTGTATGGTAAATATTTATAAATGAGGCATGATAAACACTTCCCATGGTAAAGAAGGAATTGCCCGGCAGGGAGTTGAATCCCGGGGACAGGGTCAGGGTTGACGAGGACGGTCTCTCAGTAGAGGGCACAGCCATGAAGTCAGAGGGCTCTTCCCTTGTCATAAAGCTGGACAACGGCTATAATATCGGAATCTCCAGGGAGAGGATAAAGAAGATAACCATTCTGGGCAGGGCGAAGCAGGAGAGGGAGAAGAAGGTAGAGGTAAAGCAGAGGAAGGACCTCCCAAGGATAAGGATTCTTCATACAGGGGGCACTATTGCCTCAAGGGTTGACTACAGGACAGGGGCTGTTAAGGCGCAGTACAGCCCGGATGAAATACTTAAGTTGTTCCCTGAGCTAAAGCAGATTGCCAGAATCGAATCTGAGCAGCTTCTCCAGCTAATGAGCGAGGACATGGAGTTCAGCCATTACAATGTTATTGCAAGAGCAGTAGCCAAAGCATTTGATGAGGGCGTGACAGGTGTAATACTAACGCATGGCACTGACACTATGCACTACACCTCTGCGGCGCTCTCCTTCATGCTCCCCCTTAAGGGGCCCCTGATCTTAGTCGGCTCCCAGAGGAGCAGCGACAGGCCGAGCAGCGACGCCTTCTTCAACCTTATGAGTGCGGTTCTCTTCATCACCAGGAACCCTGGATTTAAAGGGGTGGCCATTGCAATGCACCGCTCTATGAATGACGATGACTGCTGGGTTATTCCCGGGCTTAACGCAAGAAAGATGCACACCTCAAGAAGAGATGCCTTCAGGCCGGTGAACAGAATGCCCCTTGCAATCGTCAACCCCATCAAGAGAAAGGTTAAGATTATCCCGAATGAGGCAAATCCGCCTGAAAAACTAACACTTTTCAGGGATGTGAAGGTCGGGCTTTTGAAGAGCCACCCCCACCTGCTGCCAGAGGAGCTGAATGCTTACAAAGGATTCGACGGCTTAGTCATAGAAGCAACTGGACTTGGCCACCTCCCAATCCATCCAACAGACAGGGCGACCGAGAAACACAAAGAGATATTTAGACTGATTAAAGAATTATCCTCAAAGATGCCTGTGGCAATTGCCTCCCAGACGATATACGGCAGGATAAACATGAATGTGTATTCCAGCGGGAGGGAGCTTCTCGATGCAGGTGTGCTTGGAAACCTCACAGACATGACTCCGGAGACAGCATTCATAAAGATGGCCTGGCTGCTCAGCAACTATCCAGTGGAAAAGGTGAGGGAGCTCTACGGAAAAAACCTTGTGGGAGAGATAAGCGGCAGGAGCCTTCCTGAAGAGTTTCTCATCTAAACAGGCAAATTATATTAATAAGGGATGCTTACTCCTCCCATGACTGAAGAATCCAGCCCATTTGATATTAAGAAGATTGTTAATCCTCTTAGACAACTAGGAGAGATCTCTATGATCATCCACTACGGCTCCTCCCTTAAAGGAGCGCCTGATGGGGACTCTGACATTGACATTGCCCTAATCATAGATGACTCTCTCAGGGGGATGCCTCTCAATATAGAGGGATATCCCCTTGGCTTAATGGAGAAGGTTAGGGACGCCCTCCAGGATGTGGGCTATCCTATCCACACTGTCATGTACTACAAGTCAGGATTTGATAATGGGATACTCCTCGACGACGGAAGGGGCAACCCAAATATGCTTAATGATGTTGGGAGGATAATCTACAACGCATACGAGGGATGAAAATGGACTATATAGGTGCGCTTGTGCGCAGGAGTGAAAAGGATGAGCCGAGATGGGAGAAGAGGGGCTACCATCCGGCAGAGATTAACTATGACAACCTCAAGGTTCCTGAGCATATAGGCACATCAGGGGACGGCAGGTATGTAGTTGTTTATGACCCTGATGAGAGCCAGTTTTATCTTTACGATGTCACCCCCCAGCTTTCAGCCAGTGATAAGCCGGGCATAGCACTCAAGGGGGCTTTAAGTGATATCATAAAGGAGCTTGCCTCCAAGAAGGAAGTTAGTGAGGAGGAGGTTAAGCTCAAACTCCACCTGAACCAGATACAGGAGGAGGCGAAGCTTGACAATGTAGAATACAAGACTGGCAAGAATGGGAAGACGCTAAGGGAGATACTTGACGAGGAGGGTGTATCTCCTGATGAAGAAGCAGAGGAGCCTGAATCCTCCTATAACTCAGGAGACGACGCACAGGCCGAGGGCGAAGGAGAAGAAGGAGAAGGGGGGTGATGAGTTTATTCTACTATTATTGTATATGAGTCAGCGAGTCAGGACAACTGATTCAGCATGGGGTGGAGGTTGCTTTTGCCTAACACCACATATTTAGGTCCATCAGCATTGTATTTCTGTGCAAGCGCATCAACACCTTTAATATTTTTGTTGGGGACAGCTATGTACCACTTAGTTGCCGCATCGTGAAACTCTTTTAGTGTATCAAAAAGGAGGTCGTAGTTTGTTCTTCCCGGTTTTGTTCCGCTAAGGTCAATAAAAATATGGCCGTCTGGCAGCTCTCTGCTTTCTGTCTTTTTTCTTAGCAATAAAAGAACCTCATGAACCGGATCAGGGGCTTTTTTAGGCGGTGTTATCACAACCGCGTTTCCATGCATTATTTGTTTTACTCCTGTCATTTTAGCGGGGTGGTGAATGAGATATTTAAATTTTTCGTTTAGCACTACTTATAAATAGTAAAATAACAAAGAAATAGGCCCTAGCTATAGAAAGTTTTATAAACAAAATAATTCCCTTTTTATGTGGATTCAAATGGAATACGGGGTGGAGAGTTAGAGAAAGATAATAGAGTTTTTTCTGGTGAGGTTTTAAAATGAGCGACTCTTATGATGCAAAGAAGATACAGGTCCTTCAGGGGCTGGAGGCAGTAAGGAAAAGGCCCGGAATGTACATCGGCTCCACGAGTGTCAGGGGGCTGCACCACCTCGTATACGAGGCAGTTGACAACGCCGTGGACGAGGCGATGGCGGGCTTCTGCACAGAGATAGCTGTGGTTATACACAAGGATAATTCTGTCACCGTCGCTGATAACGGGAGGGGCATCCCTACTGATATCCATCCAAAGCTTGGAATATCAGGGGTGGAGGTTGTTATGACGAGGCTCCATGCAGGGGGCAAGTTTGACAGCAAGAGCTACAAGATAAGCGGCGGTCTCCACGGTGTAGGAATATCTGTGACCAACGCGCTCTCCGAGAAGCTCACAGTAGAGGTCATGAGGGAGGGTAAGATTTACAGGCAGAGCTATTCAAGGGGGAAGCCGGTGACTAAACTCGATGTTGTGGGCGAGACGGCCAAGAGGGGGACAGTAATAACCTTCAAGCCCGATTCCGAGATATTTGAGGATACAGTCTTTAACTTTGACATTCTTGCGAGCAGGCTGCGCGACCTCGCCTTTCTTAACAGGGGGCTCAGGATAGAGCTGGTTGATGAGAGAAACAACCAGTCAAGGAAGTTCATGTTCGAGGGCGGCATAAAGGAATTTGTCGAGCTTATGAACAAGAATAAGACGCCCCTGCACGAGGTAATCTACTTTGAGAGGAAGAAGTCGGACATCATCGTTGAGGTGGCAATGCAGTACAATACAGGATTCACAGAGAATGTGATAAGCTTTGCAAACAATATCCATACAGTGGAGGGAGGAACCCACCTAACCGGATTTAAGACGGCAGTGACGAGGGCAATCAATAATTATGCGTCCTCAAGGAAGATTTCTGATGTCAGGGTGGGGAGCGAGGACATAAAGGAGGGGCTCTCCGCGGTGGTCTCTGTGAAGCTGCACGACCCCCAGTTTGAGGGGCAGACGAAGGCGAAGCTGGGCAACAGCTCTGTGAAGGGGCTGACAGACTCCATTGTCTTTGAGAAGCTCACAGAATTTCTCGATGAGCATCCCAAGGATGCAAAGGAGATAATAAACAAGATTGTAAGCGCCGCAAAGGCGAGGGAGGCCGCAAGGAAGGCGAGGGACCTTGCAAGGAGGAAGACTGCTCTGGACAATGCCTCTCTTCCCGGAAAGCTGGCGGACTGCTCATCAAGAGACCCTGCTCTGTCAGAGCTGTTCATCGTTGAGGGCGACTCCGCTGGGGGGAGCGCTAAGCAGGCGAGGAAGAGGGAGTTCCAGGCGATACTCCCCTTGAGGGGGAAGATACTCAATGTGGAGAAGGCGAGGCTTAACAAGGCTCTCGCCAACAAAGAGGTTGTTTCCATAATAAGCGCGATAGGCGCCGGGATAGGGGACGAGTTCAGCATTGAGAAGGTGAGGTACCACAAGATTGTCATAATGACTGATGCGGATGTTGACGGGGCGCACATAAGGACCCTGCTGCTGACTCTATTTTACAGGTACATGCCCAAGCTGATAGAAGAGGGTTACATTTATATAGCAATGCCCCCATTGTATAAGATTAGCAGGGGGAAGACCCATACCTACGCCTACGACGATAACGAGCTGAGGAAGGCCCTTAATGAGATGGGAAGTGATGTCAATATCCAGAGGTACAAGGGGCTTGGGGAGATGAACCCTGAACAGCTGTGGGAGACCACTATGAATCCTGAAACAAGAAAGATGGTCAAGGTGGAGGTCGAGGACGCCATAGAAGCGGACAGCATCTTCACTATACTCATGGGGGACGAGGTTGAGCCTCGCAGGGTGTTTATCCAGGAGAACTCCTCAATGGTCCTTAACCTGGATATATAAAATCAGAAAGCTTGAGGTGTAAAATAATCAATGAGCGAACAACTGATATTTTTCATCTTGCTGTTCCTCTCTGCCTTTTTTTCAGGTGCTGAAACAGCATACACCCAGATTCCCGCCTATAAGATAAGGAACTGGGTTGAGGAGGGCGCCAGGGGGGCGAAGAGGATTGAGAAACTCTTCAGGGACAGGGACAGCCTCATAATAACACTTCTTATAGGAAACAACATAGTCAATATCGCCTCATCAGCGATAGCAACCCATATCGCCTTAAGAATATTCGGGGATGTGGGGGTGAGCATAGCAACAGGCGTAATGACCATTGTAATACTAACCTTCGGGGAGGTCACGCCAAAATCCATAGCGTTGAGGTATGCCGAGCCGATAGTCAGGGGCTCATCCGGGATTATCCTCTTCTGTAAATACCTCTTTTGGCCCCTAACATGGCTGCTCCAGCATCTGCCCACGCTTATAAAAGGCATCCTCAGGACCAAGGAATCCTCTACAATAACAGAGGAGCAGGTTAAGACCATAATCAGCATGGGTGAGGAGGAGGGAACCATAAAGAAGATAGAGAAGGAGCTGATTCACAACATCTTTGCATTTGGAGATATGGAGGTTAAGAGGGTTATGACGCCGAGGGGGGACATAACCGCATTTGATTATGAGAAGAAGGTTAACGATATCCTGGGCGTTATGCTTGAGTCAGGGCATTCAAGGTTTCCTGTCTATGAGAAGGAGCTTGACTCAATAAAGGGTGTTGTGTATATCAAGGATATTCTAAGATATGTCGCATATGAGAAGAACCCTCCTCTTAAGGAGGTCATGCGCAATGTCCTTTTCGTGCCTGAGACAAAGGCCATAGACTCACTCCTAAAGCAGTTCCAGAGGGAGAAGGGGCGTGTGGCGATAGTTGTTGATGAGCACGGTGTCGTGATGGGCATAGTAACCCTTACAGACCTGCTCGAGGAGATAGTGGGGGAGATAAGGGACAAGGAGGACGAGCCCGCGATACCCATGAAGAAGATAAACAGGAATACATTTATCGTTGGGGGAAAAACGCCTATCCACGACCTCAACAAAAAGCTCAAGCTGGGGCTTCCCCTAAGCGGGGAATACGACACTATTGCAGGATTCATGTTTAAGAGGATGGGGAAGATCCCTAAGAATGACGAGTCGATAATCTTCAGGGGCTCAGAGTTCGTTGTGGAGGAGATGGACGGGAAAAAGATATATCTCGTTAAGATAATAAAGAATGTGCGCCGTGAATCAGGAGATAGATATGCGAAGAAGGAGAGTAAACTTTAATGTTTTTGAGAGGGTGAAGGTTTTTAAGAGGGCTGTAAGATGCGCCCTCTGCGGAAAGATGTTCTTCACGACCAGTCCTTTGAGGAAGTATTGCGATAACTGCGTGGAGAAGATGAGAAAATGAGGATTCTTCTTGCGCCCTTCAGCGGGGGCGGGCTTGGAAAGGCGGATAAAAGCGAGGAGGCGCCGGCGGAGATAGCCTCTGTGCTTGAATCCCACTATGAGCTCGGAATGGGCTCCGCCGAGATGATTCATGTCGATAAAAACAACATCTCCCAAACAATGGATAATATAAAGAGCAGGGCTGCCTCCTTCAGTAGGGAGGGGTTCTTGTTGCTGGGGGGAGACCACTCAATAAGCTACGCCGCCTTTAAGGGATTCTCGCAGGACGGCTCCGCCCTTATAGTGCTCGACGCCCACCCCGACATGATGGATGTTTTCAGTCCGCCAACCCATGAGGACTGGCTGAGCACCCTTATCAGTGAGGGCGGCGTTGACGAGGACAAGGTGTTCCTTATAGGGACAAGGGCGTTTCATAAGAATGAAAGGATATTCCTCAATGAGCATAAGATAAGGCATTACCCTATGAATAAGCTGCGCTCTCTGGGGCTTCCCTCAGTGGCAGATGCAGTCATGGGCTCTGTAAGGAGTCTCCCTGCTGTTTACCTCTCAATTGATATCGATGTGGCTGATCCCGCATTTGCCCCTGGCACGGGCTACCTCGAGCCCGGCGGATTATCATCAGGGGAGATTATTTATCTGCTTGAAAGGTTCCTCTTCCTTGGCAATATAAGAGCCATGGATATCGTCGAGGTCAACCCGGAAAAGGATGTAAGGGGAATAACCGTCGAGTTGGCGTCAAAACTTGCGCACCTCTTCCTTGAAAAAAGGGGAAACACTAGTAACCTTTAAGGCGTTCTGTACAACTGCCGCATCCTGTAATCAGTGGTCCTTTCACCCACAATCTTCTCTCCTTCCAAGTCATTCTTCTTTTTCTTTTCACTCTCTGATTTTGTCAGCTCCGCGGGTTCTTTATCGAGCTTGAGGGGTCCTTTCTCCTCGCTCTCCATGAAGTTGCCTATCCCCGCAGCCGCTTCTTTCAGGGAGAGCTCGACGGTGCTCATCTCTTCTTCTGAGAGCTGTTTCGTCTTCCACGAGAAGTCAAGCCCGTCATTCGAGTGTCTCGGGATGATTCTTACCATTGCATGGGCCCACTTCTGGCCTGCGGCAACCCCGTTGTTAATGAGTATGTTTGTCCCCTCTGCGTTGGTCGCGTCAAAAACCGCTTTTGAGAGGTCGTTGACCACCTCGCCAATCCTTGCCATCACCCAGTCAGGAATCATTTCTATTATGGGGTAATGCTCAACAGGCATAACAACTACCTCCCCCTTGGCAACACCCTTTCTGGCAAGCATGGCGACAACATACTCGTCGCTGTAAATCTTTTCTATACTCTCATCCCTTATAATCCTGCATATGGGGCAGTCCTCACTCATTTTTGAGAAGCACCTCCGCAAGTTTATCGAAGTCTACGCCGTCGTCCTCGCCTTCCTTCTTTTCTTTGTCTGTGTTCTCATCTGATGCTTCATTGTTGACTGGCCCCTGCCCTTGATGTTCCTCATTCTCACTCTTAATTTCCTCTTTAACAGCCGCACCGCCGCCCTTTATCTCTGCTAATTTCTCCTTGATGAGCCCGTTAAGCTTCACCGCCTCTTCCTCGCTTATAATGCCCTTCTCCTTGATGTCGAAGACCTTTACCCCGTCGGTATCAGTCCTCGGAATAATATGAACCATGAAGTGCGGGGCTTTCTGCCCGGCAACCACCCCGTTGGCTATGAATACATTTGTCCCCTGGACCTTGAGTGCCTTTAGAAGTGCGTGGGAGAGGGCCTTTACAACCATGAATATGTGCCTTATCTCATCCACGGGCATGAGGGGCATGAGTGTGTAGTGCTCCTTGGGAAGAACGAGCAGGTGGCCCGGGTTAAGGGGGTTTATGTCGAGTATCGCAATGGTCAGCTCGTCCTCGTAAATCTTCTTTGACTGGACCTTGCCCGAGATTATGTGGCAGAATATGCAGTTCTGCTTCTGGAGCTCCTTAATCTTGTCAGGAGTCATGTCCTTGAGGTTCTCAATATCGTCCATGCTCTATGATAATCAATTAAAGCTTATAAATTTTGGCATAGAATAATGTAACGCCCTGGTTAGGGCAGCTACTTTATGGTTCGTCTTATCTCTGTGATGTGGGCCGCGACTATCTTCCCCTTCTCAGTGAGCTTTAAGAACTTCAGTCTTCCCTGCTTGTCAAACTTGAGAAGGGACGCCTTTTCCATCCTCTGAAGAAGCTTAACCAGATGGGAGTAGGTGCAGTCGATGGTCTTGGACAGGGTGGATGCATAAATCTGATCCTCTGATTTTAACAGCTCGACCAGAATCATAGCGGGTTTTTCTCGGAATATGACGCTGAAGAGACCTTTCTCTTTGCCTGCATTCACCATAGTTACACCTGAAAATTCTTATAACTTCCTAAG
>WALR01000090.1 GCA_015522765.1 Candidatus Woesearchaeota archaeon
CCTCTCTAAGATAGCTAAGTTTATTGACTACCAAAAAGTTTAAATAGGAGTTAAATATTAGGAAGTAATGACAGAATTGGCTCTCTGTGGTTAATAAAGATGCGCTGTCATTGAATAAGACCGAATAAGACTAAACTGATATAGAGAGGTGGAGTGAATGAATACAAATCTTTTTGTTAAGATAGGAATGCTATCATCTGTTATTGCATTAATCCTCATTGCGGGGTGTGCAGTGCAGAAGGGGACAGAAGGGCAGGTGTGTATCCCGCCGGAGAAAGCAGCTCAGCTTGGACTGATATCCCCATCAGGGGCAACCCAGCCAAAAGCAAATGTTACAAATGTCAGCCAGCCGGAAAAGACTGAAATACCCACTGTTCCCCAGCAGCCTGTTGAACAGCCAACAGCAAATGTTACAAATGCAACAAAAGTGGCAAATGCAACAAAGGAAGAGGAAAAGCCGCAATTAAATCAGACACCTACACCACCTCCGGAGGAAAATAAGACGCAGCCGACACCGCCCCCTATAGGGGAAGCGGCCCTCATAAAGAAGGTTGTTGAAGGAAACCTTGTTGATTTATCAAAGGTAAAGGCTGTTGATGCCGATGGCGATACAGTGAGCTATACATATACTGCACCCCTCGACGAGAACGGGAAGTGGCAGACCAAGATAGGGGATGCAGGGAATTATATTACTATGATAACCGCAAGCGACGGGAAATCCCAGACATCCATTAAGGTTAAGATAGAGGTTCTTCCCAAGAACAGGCCGCCGGTAATAAGCCTCAAGAGTGATACAGTGACAGTAAACGAGGGCGAAACAGTTGTACTTAACCCCGAGGTTACGGACCCGGACGGAGATAATGTAACTGTCTCCTACTCCGGCTGGATGACGAGCAACACAAAGAAAACAGATTATAACAGTGCGGGAACATACACTGTGACCATAACCGCAACTGACGGCGTGAACACAGTTAAGAAGAATGTGACTGTAAATGTGCTGAATGTCAACAGAGCCCCTGTCTTTGAGGAGCTGTCCCCTGTAACTGTTGTGGAGGGCCAGAAGGTAGAGGTCAAGCCTGTTGTTTCAGACCCCGACGGGGACAAGGTAAAAATAACATTCAGCGCCCCCCTCGACGAGAATGGAGTATGGCAGACCACTGAGGGAGACGCGGGGACTTACACTGTTACTGTCGGTGCAAGCGACGGCAAGACAGAGGTAACCAAGGATGTTGTTGTAAAGGTAGAGCCCATGAATCATCCGCCAGTAATAAGCAATGTGAAGGATGTCCTTGTTAATGCAGGGGAAACAGTGGTTCTTACACCCGAGGTTACGGACCCTGACGGCGATACAACAACAGTGACCTACTCCGGCTGGATGACGAGCAACACAAAGAAGACGACAGAAGCAGACGGTGGGAAGCACAATGTAACCATCACTGCAAGCGACGGAAAGCTCGAAACAAGCAAGACAATAACAGTGACCGTCAACAGGGCGCCTGTATTCGTAGAGGTCTAAAAGACCTCTTTTTATTTCTCTTTTTTATATTTTTATATTATCCTTTCTTATTAAAATCAAGGAGTGAGGTCTGCATTCTTTTTCTTTGGTTATTATATGTGCCTTCTCTGTTGGATTCTATTTTCTTTTCCTTCTCTGATAAGGAGCCTTTGAATAGGGGGACGCCGTACTCCCCGTCATATCCCGGCTTTATCTTAAGCCTGCCTTCCCTCACACTGATGACTGCGGATGCCAGCTCCTCGCCAACGGCTTTTTCAAGCGTCTCATAGGGTGTGTTCAGCAGGACATCAAACTCGGATGACTCAGGGGGTTTAACAAGCGCGTAGTATGTCTTCCAGACATCCTTTGTGGCTAGCCCCCTGTTAATCACATGGGCTATTATCTCTGAGAGGGGAATCAATGAGTAAAATCCAGGTCTTCCCTCCGGGGTGTATCCCTCCGGCCTGTCCGCGAGCTCCTCTACTCTGTGGAGAACCCCTATTGTGAGCTCCCTCTTGCACACAGGGCAGATGTTGTTGTTCTTCATTGCTTCCGATGGCTTCATTGACACATTGCAGGCCCTGTGTCCATCGTAGTGATACTTTCCATAAGCAGGATCAACCTCCACGGTCCCTTTAAGCCCCTCCCCTGTTCTTATTGCTTTAACGATGTCCCTGTAAGTCGCATTTTTCAAATCAAAGATTGTCGCCTCCCTCCCAATCCTCCACGGCCAGAAGCTGTGGCTGTCTGAGTTGCTTACTAGGTTGACCTTATCAAGGCTGCTCAGCCGCCAGTTCATGGGCGGATCTGAACTTAGCCCTGTCTCTATTGCGTGGATATTCTTCCTCTGGTCAAGGAAAGCCTCCTCCAGGGAGTCAAAGCCCGACTTGGAGCCGAATACGCCGAACCAGGGCGTCCAGGCATGCGCAGGTATAATCTCAAACAGGGGGTTTATCTTTAATGCCTCGTATGTGAAGTCCGCAATGCTCATGTTGAATATTGGCCTGCCGTCATAGTCAAGCCTGCCCTTTGTAGCCAGAAACTCTGATAACTGCTCCACGCTTCCCATGTCCGGCGCGAGCACAACAAGGTGGATTCTCCTTCCTCTCCTGCCCTGAGTGTATACGAATGAGAGCTCTGTCTGGAGCAGGAACTTAAATCCGCTGGCTGTGGTGTATATGCCTTCTCCGCCTTCATTGAGGTTCCTCTTGAGCTCCTCCTGCCATTTGGGATGGGTGAAGTCCCCTGTTCCGAGAATATCGACGCCCTTAATCCTTGCATATTTCTCAAGATGGCTTATGTCAAGCGCCTTTGAGGTGGCCCTTGAGAACCTCGAGTGTATATGAAGATCAGCTATTATTCTCATTTCGCTGATGTATGAAATCTGAATTAAAAAACTTTCTATATGCTTAACCTTTTTATATGCTTAATCCATATGAAAATGTGTGAAAGCACAAAAATATTTTTAAAGAGTGCATGTTTCTTCTCCCTGAATGAAATACATAACCAAGGACGGCTCATTCACCCTGTTAAACACAGATTACAATGAGACCTACCATCCTATAAGCGGGGCAATAAAGGGGGCGTACAAAAGGTTTATTGAGCCTACACTACTCGGGGATGTGGCAAAGAGGGGGGCTATAAAGATACTTGATGTGGCGCTGGGCCTCGGCTATAACATCGCAGCTGCGATAGAGGACATAAAGAAGAAAAATCCTGACTGCATAATCAATATAACCACCCTTGAGAAGGATTCTAATGTGTTCTCACTTATAAAAAAGCTGAATCCAAATATAAAGAGCTACAAAATAATTAAGGAGCTCGCCCGGGAATACGAGAAGTCAAAGAAAGAGGGGAAGGCAGATGAGATAGTGATAAAACACGGCAACATCATAATAAGGGCGCTGATAGGAGACGCTGTCAATACCATAAGCAGGATAAGCACTAAGTTTGACGCGGTGTTCCTTGACCCCTTCTCGCCCCAGAGAAACTCTGAACTGCTGAGCCCTGATTTCCTGAGCAAGATATCCTTGAGGATGAAGAAGAAGGCGAGGCTGGCAACGATTATAAAGGCGGGTAAATTAAAGGATTCGTTGAAGGATGCAGGGCTAAAAATTGTGGCTGGGACGCCGGAGGGCAGAGCCCCCGGAATTGTTGCGGTTAAATAATGTGATTAATAATTAGTCCGATTAATATTTGTTCTTTACATGTCATTTACACTTTTTGCCTTCCTAATCTGAATTTAAAAAAATAGCCGCCTAACCATCTTCCCAACCACTTTCATGTCTTCCTTCCTGTCTTTATCCCTTCTTTATCTCTCTGAAATAAGAGAGAGCTTCCTCCTCAATAAAATGGAGCTTTCCAGGTATGATTAGGCAGTGGGGGGGCTTTCCAAGCCGGGCAGTTGCAATCTTCCCTGCGTCTGAGAAGACAATCTTTGAGTCTGAGAATCCCAGGCGGGCGCATCCGACAACGGGTGTTTCGGGAAGGAAGACTTTCTCTTCCTTTAGAGACTCAATCCTGTTAAGAAGGGCAACGGCTTCCTTAATTGTCATTAGCCTGTTATTCTCCATATCAATGTCAAGTAACAGCAGGGTGTGCAGGCCCCTCTTCAGGTTCTCTTTTATGACATCATAGGGCGTCATGGGGAAAAATCCCTTTGAGGGCGTCACAAGGGTTGTTGTCCTTCCAAACTTGTAGAGGTCCAGGCCTGTATCCGAGACGAGCGTCAATATTGAAGCTGAGTGAAAAACCCTTATAGGGACGCCCGCCTTTTTCGCCCTTAGAAGGAGGTCTATGTGGGTGGTGGCGCTAAAAACATCCCCCGGGACGAGGAATGCAACCTCTTCCTCCTTAGATGAAAGAATTATCTCCTCCCCTGACTCGACAAGATTCCTATCTGCAATTATTATTTTTTTGCCGTAAAACTCCTCAAGCCGAGGAACAGGGTCTTCCATAATGGAAGTGTATGAGTCAATGAAGAGTCTTGAGCATTTTTTTATGGCATTTAAGCCTGCAAGGGAAATCTGAAATTTGTCGCCTACACCCAGCCCAATCATGTTAAGAGTCATTCTTCCACCTCCTTCTTATCCTTCCTATTCCTTCTTGTCCTTCCTCTTTGTTCTTTTATTCATTTCCGGATGAAGATGCAATGCCAGCATGAGAAACGCGAGTAGGAAGAGGGCTGATGAGGCGATGACAAGGGGCATCTCCTGCGCTTCTTTTCCATTGCTTCTCTTATAAGCTCCTCCGCCAGCCTGTTTAAATGCGCTGCCTGCAAGGTTGTTATCAGACAATGGGCTTAGGTGGATGGAGCTGCACACATCCTCTGGAGGGCAGTTTGGGGGGAAGCAGCAGCTCTGAGAGATAACCCAGCCTGTAATCCCCTCTTTTAGTAGGAATGCTGCAAGCAGGGTGAAAGCGAGTAGCAGGGCTATCTTTATTGCATATGCCATTTTATCACCTGTTTGTATCCTTTGCCGTATCTGTGTTCTCCTTTGTTTTCACTTTGTTTTCATGTTCTTTATCTCTCCTCTTCCCCAGACTTTTCTTCCTCAGGTTTTCTCATGAATATCACTCTTTTCTCCTCTGGATAGAGCCCCATTGTCAGCATCTGTTCATACTGCTCCTCTGTGAGCCTCAATGTGGATATCCTGAAGTTGTATTTCTCATTGATTTCCGCGGCGCTCATGTTTATCGTGTCTGCGGGTATATTGTCTCCTATTAAAAGAAGGTTTGCCTTATTCGCCCCCTCTCGTCCTTCTTTTCCATATAAGATTACCTTCTTTATCTCCTTAACCCCCCTTATTGATTCTATGAACAGCTCTACAATCCTCTTTTCTTCCTTAAGCATTTCTTTTATGAACCTGTAGTTTGCGCTCTTCTGGTTGATTCTGTAAAGCTTCATCCTCTTTATGGTTATAATGTCAACAAGATTCATCTCTGTCAGTTTTCTTATGATGCGGAAGGTTGAGGCCACAGGCACCTTAACAATCTTTGATATCTCCCTGAGATAATACTCCCTCTCAGGCTCCTTTATAAGAAATTTGAGTATCCTTACCTTTTTCTGGTCAAATAGCTCTTCGAGCACTCTTATGTTCTCCATCCGTTCTCTTTAGAAATAGCGCATATTTATACTTTTCCATTTTTGAAACACTGTTTCATATCTGGAACAACATGTTTAAGAGAAACCCCAAAAGCTACCAACCTAAAGAATCCTCGTCGATAAAATTCAGATAAGATGCCACATAGGCATTGAGTTACACATAGGATGTTACAATAATTGCGCTGTCATTCGCATTCGCCTTACAGATTAATCCGGTTTTTGATTGGGATTTCCAGTATTTCTCCCCCTCTGATTTTTGTAAAGTCCCTCAACCAAATCAATAGAGCTTAACTCATCAACGCCTTTATCCGCCCTTATCCTGATTACCCTCGGGAACCTCAATGCGTATCCCGACGAGTATGTCGGCGACTTTTGTATCTCCTCATACTTCACCTCAACTACAACCTCAGGCTTTACAGAAACGCTCTTGCCCTTGGAGGAGATAATAAGCGGCTCAAGTGTCCCTGTCAGCTCCTCAAATGTGACACCCTGCCCTTCAAGCTCTTTTATGCCTGTTCCGACCTTCCCTATCTCTCTGAGTTCGCCCTCCCTGTCCATCACTGCTATCGTAAAGCTTGTCAGCCAGTGGGCCCGTTTCCCCTCCCCCCACTCAGCGCCTGTGATAACGACATCGAGAGTCTCCATAACCGGCTTTATCTTTATCATATAACCCACCCTCGAGCCCGGCTTGTACTCTGCCTTGAGGTTCTTCATCATGACTCCCTCATTTCCCGCCTTCAGGGATTCATGGTAGAATGCCTCGGCTTCCTCCTCCTTATCCGTTACAATCCTCCTTGCCAGAACTATCCTTTTGGGCTCCTGCCTTATTATTCCCTCAATGATTTCTCTTCTCTCTTTAAACGCCCTTTTTATGAGCGTTTTGCCGTTAAAATAAATTATGTCGAATACATTCACCTCTACAGGTGTTTGCTTTGATAAATTGGATATATGATACTTCCTCTTTATCCTCTGGGAGATATTCTGGAAGGGGAGGTATCTCCCTGTGGCGCTGTCATAGCCGACAGCCTCTGAATCAAGGATAAATGACTCTGCCTTAACATTGTTCTTCACATAGCCGATTACCTCCGGGAACTGCATAGTGACATCCTCGAGGCGCCTGGTGAAGAGTTTTATCTCCCCCTCGCTGTTCCTGTGTATCTGAAGCCTGAATCCGTCGTACTTGTATTCTACATCAGCGGGCCTGCCAACCCTCTCAAATCCCTCTTTTATGTCCCTGACCTTCTGGGCAAGCATAACCTTGATAGGCCTTCCCGGTTTTATCTCTATCTCCTCAAGACCCTCAATAAAGCCCCTGCACAGCTGCTTCATGACCACCCCGAAATCATTGGATATGCTGTGCGCCGTATCTATCTTGTCAACAATGTAATTATAAATCCTCCTCGCATTTTCCTCTGTCTCAGCGTTTATTAGCTCGTATTCCCTTAGGTTTATTCCTCTTAACTCCCCTGGTTCTTTTATCCTTATAACCCTGCCAGTCGGCTTCTCCTGGTTATCC
>WALR01000091.1 GCA_015522765.1 Candidatus Woesearchaeota archaeon
ATATAATATTGCCTAAGCCTTCTTTACCTGCTTCATTACCCTCTCGTCAAGTATCTTCCAGTAAAGAACAGTCGACCCTTCCGCAACTTCTGCTTTTAGCTCTTCAGGCACATCGAGGTTGAAGGTTTCATAGCTTTCTGTATCCATCACATTTGCCTTGTCTCCCTGAACAGAGAGAACCTGAGCGTTCCTTTTCTCAAGTATGGGCACCTCAATGTTGTCATGCCCCGGCCTGACTATCTCCCTTTTTTTCCCGTCAATTAATCCTACAGCGACGAGCCTCACTTTCGCATGGCCGTGCTTCCCGGGTCTTGAAACCTGGATATCCGAAACCTTGCATCCTGCCCCGTCAATAATAACATAACTTCCCTTCTGAAGGGAGCCAACGCTTACCAGTTTTGTGGTCATGAATATCCTCGCTCGTGCTTTTAAGCTCTCCTAACATAATCTTCTCTGATTATCTCATTTAAGAGAGATTTTATAGGTAAGGTTTTAGCTCTTATTTAAAAATTTTTCTACATGGCGAAGAGGGCTTATATTAAAGAGTCGAGATTTGAGTCCTTCTTTTGAGGCTTGTTCTGCCCTTCTTTCTTCTCATTCTCGCCGCTCTTCAATGTTTTTTCTATATCGACCCCCAGCTCTTTGAGCGACTTGAGATGGACGGTTATTAACTGCTCAACTATTGACACCATCTTAAGAAGCTCCTGCCGCTCCTTGGCGAGTGTTGCTATCGCACCCTTATGAAATCCGATTGCCTCCTCCTTGTTAATCTCGTTCTCTCCCATATTATCACCCTCAATGTTGTATTTGCATGATTAATGCATAAAGTTTATAAATCTTATGAGAGTTAGGGCATATATAACCTTTTAGGTTAGGAGGGGTGGGATTATGTCTGTTGAGAATGTTGAGAACGCTCAAAATATGAAAAGCGACGATGAGGATGTTGATAAGGAAAACATGTACCATTTATTAAGAGAACTCTCCAATCAGGCGAGGGATGCTCTTCTGCTGGGAAACTCCATTACCATTAAGAGGCCTAAGAGGATATTCTTTGCAGGCATGGGCGGCAGCGGCGTGGCCGGAGAGCTGGTAAAGCTCCTGCTGAATAAATCGCCGATAGAGGTTCATGTTGTCAGGGATTACTTCCTCCCGGGATTTGCCTCTGAGGGGGACCTCCTGTTTGTGATATCCTACTCGGGCAACACTGAGGAAACCCTCTCCTGCTACAAGAACGGCAGGAAGAGAAATCTCAGCATAATAACCCTGAGTTCAGGGGGTAAGCTTGAAGAGATAAGCAAAAAGAACAAGACAGAGCATATAAAGGTGAAGAGCGGCATCCCGCCGAGGCTGTCCACTCCCTCCCTCTTCTTCCCCATCCTGAATGTTCTAAGGAGGAACGGCATAATAAAGATATCCGAGAAGGAGATAGATAATGTCGTCGCGGCTTTGGAGATTGACTACTCTGCAAATGCCAAGGAAATTATGGAAAAGATAAAGGGAAGAATCCCCCTCATATATGCCTCCCCCAGATTCAGCCTGGCTGCGATGAAATGGAAGACGGACATTAATGAAAATTCGAAGAGCCACGCCTTTTTTAACATCTACTCTGAGTGGAACCATAACGAGATTAACGCCTATGATAATCTAAAGGGAAAGTTTTATGTGATTATACTCAGGGATGAGGAGGAATACTCCAGAATCAACAAAAGGATAAGGGTGACTAAAAGCATAATTAAGTCAAAGGGAGTCCCTGTAATGGAGATTAACATTAAGGGAGAGAGCTATCTGGTGAAGCTCTTCAGCATAATCTCTCTTGGTTTGTGGGTGTCCTACTTCCTTGCAATCGAGTACGGAACTGACCCAACTCCTGTCCCAATAATAGAGAAGCTCAAGGGCGACCTAGGTCCTTTCATTGGGTAGGCCGTACATAAATAGACGCGCCTTTTACGAAAGATTTAAGAATGAGTTGTTTTTTCTGCTTCTTATAATTATAACCGGGTTTTATAACTGGGTTTTTAGGTGGGTTTATGTACAAAAAAACAAATAAGAAGATTCCGACATTGAAGTTCCCCTGCAGGAAGATGTTTTATACTCTTATCCCCGCAATAAAGTTTTCGCTGGCACTGGAGCTGTATAACAAGTACAATTTTAGCCAGGAGGACATCGCGAAGATACTTGGGGTGACACAGGCCGCGGTAAGCAAATACACAAGGGAGAGAGTATCCACTAAAATATCCGCCATTGCATCAAGAAAAAACACAAAGAGGATTGCGGATGAAATGGCTAAGGAGATATTCCAGGCGGTCAAAAGCAAAAAGAAGAGAGAGTTTTTAATGTGCGAATCGTGCTATAAATATTTTAAGAGTAAATAGGAAAGCAGAGTGTTAAGCGCCTTCCTAAAGAGGGGATATGCATTAAACAGAGGGTAATAAAATGAGTCCACACAGCTTATTGGAAATTAGGGATTTGTATGTGTCTGCAAAGGATAAAGAGATTCTTCATGGGGTTAACCTTAATGTCAGACAGGGCGAGATACATTCCATAATGGGGCCAAATGGAAGCGGAAAGTCAACACTTTCAAATGCTATAATCGGCAATCCTACATACACAACCAAAGGCAGGATACTCTTTAAGGGAAGAAAGATACACTTGATGAACGCAGATAAAAGGGCATCCCTTGGAATATTCTTTGCCTTCCAGTCGCCTGTGGCAATACCAGGCGTCAGCTTAAGGTCTCTCATACGAACATTCCTAAATGAAAAGAGGGGGAAGCAGTCCTATGAAGAATTTAACAGGGAGCTTGAAAGCATCACCTCCCTTATTGGGTTCAACCGGGAGCTGCTTAATAAAGAGCTGAATGTGAAGCTCTCAGGGGGGGAGAAGAAGATGTCGGAGATGCTCCAGCTGTTAATGTTCAGGCCGGAGCTGGCAATAATTGACGAGATAGATTCAGGCCTTGATATAGATGCGCTAAAGAGGGTGAGCAGGGCCATTGAGCTGCTCTCAAAAAAAAGCGGCGTTATACTCATAACCCACCACACCACCCTGCACAAGTACATCCAGCCCACACAGGTGCATGTGCTAGTTAACGGGGCTTTTGTAGAAAGCGGCGGCATAGAACTTGCAGATAAAATTGAGAGGGAGGGCTATTCAGCATGGTTAAAGAAGAAAAATTCCGGGTAGACTACTCCTCATATAATTTTCACAATAAAAGGAAGTATGCATTTAAAGAAGCCCCTGGCATAAGCGAAAAGGTAGTCCGAGACATCTCAAAGATAAAGAACGAGCCAGAGTGGATGCTTGACACCCGGCTGAAAGCCCTCCGTATTTTTCAGAGCATGCCCCTGCCAAAATGGGGCGCCGATATCTCTGCCCTTAATTTCTCAGAGCTCATTTACTATGCCAGGCCAACAGAGAAGAAGGTCAACTCATGGGATGAAGTCCCTGATTACATAAAAGAAACATTTGAGAGACTTGGAATTCCAGAGGCAGAGAGAAAGTTTCTTAGCGGTGTAAGCGCCCAGTACGAAAGCGAAACAGTATACCACAAGGCAAAGGAGGAGCTGGATAAACTCGGCATCATCTTTACAGATATAGACAGTGCATTAACAGAGTATCCTGAACTGTTTAAGAAATATTTTGGGAGGGCTATCCCTATGACAGACAACAAGTTCTCCGCCCTTAACACAGCATTCTGGAGCGGCGGAAGCTTCATTTATGTCCCAAAAGGGGTTAATGTTCCATTCCCCCTCCAGGCGTATTTCAGACTTAACATTGCAAGGATAGGCCAATTTGAAAGAACAATAATCATAGCTGATAAGGGAAGCTCCCTCCATTACATAGAGGGCTGCAGTGCGCCAATCTATAACAGGGCATCCCTCCACTCAGGCGTCGTCGAGGTCTTCGTGCTTGATGACGCAAAAGTGCGCTACACGACGATTCAGAACTGGTCTAAGAATGTGTATAACCTCGTAACCCAGAGGGCGATTGTCCATAAAAATGCAAGGATGGAGTGGGTTGACGGGAATATAGGGAGTAAAACAACAATGAAATACCCTTCAATTGTTCTTTTGGGGGAGGGCGCGAGCGGAGAGGTCCTCTCAATCTCGCTTGCAGGCAGGGGGCAATGCCAGGACGCCGGGGCAAAGGCGATTCATCTGGCGCCCAACACCTCCTCGAGAATAATAAGCAAGTCTGTGAGCCTTGACGGCGGGAGAAGCACATACAGGGGCCTTGTCAGGGTTTCTGAAAGGGCAAGGAATGCTGTGAGCGCTGCTAACTGCGACGCCCTTATACTCGATGAGGACTCCTCATCCGACACCATCCCCTATATTGAATCGCAGAGAGAAGACTCCCTTGTCTCCCATGAGGCAAGCGTGGGAAAGATAAGTGATGAACAGTTATTTTACCTTAAGTCGAGGGGCTTGAGCGAGGAGAAAGCAACAGACATTATAGTTTCGGGATTCCTCAGCCCCTTCACAAAGGAGCTTCCCCTGGAGTACGCGATTGAACTGAACAGGCTCATACGACTCGAGATGAAGGGAGCGGTTGGCTAGGTGGATTTTATGAACGACCTTAAAGAGATTAAGAATATCATTGAGAATGCCCGCAGGAGCTATAATTCTCTTCCACTTCCAAAAGAGAAAGAGGAGGAGTGGAGGTACACCCCCCTCCAAAAGGAAGTCATGCATGCACTGTTCCCAGGAGAGATAAAGAAGGCAGACGATTTTAAACTCGATGCCCCTGTTAGGACTATCGGATTAATAAAGAACACGATTGCAGAGATAACAAGGAAAGAGGGGAACAATAAGAGCGTCATGATGATGCTAGCTCTTCTTTCATACGCAAACATTTTCTCTGTGCATGATGGAACTTTAAGGAGGATTAAGACAGCTCCTCCTCGCCCTGAAAAAGGGAAAACAGAGATTAGAATCTCCCTGCTTCTAATAGAATCGGGCAGGGTTAACATCACCATTAAGAACGACAGGGTTATGCTCAATGATAAAACATTATTAAAGAATGATAATTCAGGGGCAAATTTTATTGTTGTAGTTGCGGACAGCTCAACCCTGAAGATGGATATCCTCGAGGATGAAAGCAAAGGCACGTTTTCCCTTTTTTATATCTGCGCCTTCAACAAGTCAAATGTCAGGACAGACATGGTGCGCCACCCAAAATACCTCAGGACAGACATCAGGCTGATTGCTTCAGGTGAAAGCAGGATTGAGGTACACACATCATCATTAATTGTAAAAGGCCCCTCAGACATCCAGCTCTCATCAGAGCAGGAGGGGAGCTCAAATGTAAGGGCAGAGGTAAGAAATGTCATAAGCTCCTACTCAGTTGTGAGGGGGAGGCTCCATATTGCAAACGAGGCTGTTAACAGCACGGCATCATTTAACAACCCCAACCTTTTAATATCTGACAATGGAAAAGCATTCACCATTCCCTCTTTGTTCATAGATAATAACAGGCTCAGCGCAGGCCACTCAGCATCCATCTCAAGGATAGATGAGGGTGAGCTCTTTTATCTGATGACGAGGGGGCTTAGCAAGAAGAGGGCAGCAGCTGTTATAAGCGAGGGTTTTCTCAAGAAGGGAATTAAAAGCGAATGGTTAAGGAAGAGCATAGAGAAGTTTTTGAGGGGGATGTAAACGGTAAGCTTTAAGAGAATCAAAGAGGACTTTCCCATCCTAAAAAGAAGGGTTCATGGAAGAAGGATAGTCTACCTTGACAATGCAGCCACCACCCAGAAGCCGACAGAGGTAATAAATAAGATTGTTGAATTCTATAAAAGCCACAATGCAAACATCCACAGGGGGGCTCACACATTAAGCGTTGAGAGCTCTCTCATGTACGAGGAAGCAAGGGAGAAGGTGGCCGCCTTTGTTGGCGGGGCTCCCTCTAACACCATTTTTTTCAGGGGGACAACAGAAGCGGTCAACACTACTGCATCATCCCTCTCAAAGAGCCTTCTTAAGAGGGGGGACGAGATATTAGTAAGCATAGCGGAGCACCACAGCAACTTTTTGCCCTGGAGGGCATTAGGAAAGCAGGGAATCAGGACAAGGGTTGTTAAGCTGAACAGCGATTATGAGGTGGATTATGATGCGCTTTCAGGGAGCATTACTAAAAACACGAGAGTCATAGCACTCACCCACTCCTCAAATGTGCTTGGCACAAGAAACAACATAAAGGCTGTCTCCAGGATCGCCCATGACCATGGCGCCCTCTTATTTGTAGACGGCGCGCAGTCAGTTCCCCACATGAAAACAGACATTAAGAGTTTGGGAGCTGACTTTCTGGCTTTTTCAGGCCACAAAATGCTTGCGCCTTCAGGAACAGGGGCGATGGTGATGTCTGATGCTGCTGCAGAGATTATGAAGAATGCGGAGCCATTCCAGTATGGAGGAGGGATGATAAAGAGTGTCTCTCTTAAGAGAGAGGAATTTGCGGGCCTGCCCTCGCGTTTTGAGGCGGGGACGATGAATATTGAGGGGACTATAGCTATGGGCAATGCAGTTGATTATCTTAACAGGATAGGGATGGAGAATGTAGAGGAACACGAGGCAAAACTCTCCAGAAGGATGCTCTCCCTCATTAAAGACAATGATAATGTCGAGTTATACGGGCCTGTAAGCAGCAAAAATAAGTTGCCATTGGTGTCCTTTAATATAAGGGGCGTCCACTCCCATGACACAGCCGCATTACTTGACCAGAGGGGTGTTGCAGTCAGGGCGGGCCATCACTGCGCCCAGCCCCTAATGGATTATCTGGGGATTAAGTCCTCAGCGAGGGCCAGCGCCTATATCTACAATGACTATGAAGACCTTGATGTGTTAATGGAATCAATTGATTATGCGATAAGAAAGATAGGGCGTAAGAATGGATAATGAGATATACACAGAGAGAATTATCGAATTGGCGGAGAGTGGGCATATCCCTCATAAATACAACCGCAGCTCAAATGAATCGAGCGCCTACTGCGGGGACGAGCAGAGGGTTTACTTATTAGTGAAAGAAGGCATAGTAGTTGACGCCGGTTTCGAGGGGGACGGGTGTGTGCTGAGCCGTGCGTCCTCAAAACTGCTCACGGATTACATAAAGGGAAAGAGCATAAAGGATGTTTTGGGATTGACTATTGAGGATGTTGAGTCATTGCTAGGCTTTAGTGTCAGCATGGCAAGAAGGAACTGCGCCTCTCTCGGACTCAAAGCAGTAAAGAGTGCTCTTATTAAAGATGAGCAGAGCAATACACCCAATAGAGAACAATGAAATGCGAAATCCTCCCTAGCGACCGAAAACTTTAAATAGTGCCGCTCATTAAGAGAATGGTAGTTTGTTGTCTCATTGGGCTATAATGCTATAATAAAACAAAAGTTTAATATCTGTCTCTTA
>WALR01000092.1 GCA_015522765.1 Candidatus Woesearchaeota archaeon
ACTTATGGATAGTAAAAACGAAAGATTTAAATATGATTTATACTACTATCTAGTAAATACATGATTATTGCGCAGAATATGTGAAATAATGAAAAATGCAAAAGAGGAGGTACAAATGCTTGAAGAGGTGTTCAACACAAAAGAGGCAATGGCCGATGAATTAAAGGGAAGACCATTTTTGAATAAAGAGATGAAGGACTATTTGGATTTTGCCGGAAAAGAATAGAAATATGAAAGCACAGGGGGTGATGAGATGGAAATAGGAAATGATGAAGATGACCAGCTCATAGAAGAACTCCACCAGTCAAAGAACAAGAAATCATTTTCAAAAATAATAAACCAGAAAAGTCTGTCACAGGAAGAACTTGACGAGTTTTTCATGTTCGATTAATATTATATGGGGAATGCCTTATACCTTTCTAACTCGCTCCCCCTCATAAGGCATTCCTTATATTTTTTTAAACGCTCAGAGTAAACTGATTCCTAATTCATCGTCCACTCTTATTTCCTCTTCCTCTCTGCTGGCAACTGCCTCTTTCTCAGGGCCCAACAGCCAGGGGGATTTCACTCCTGTGATAATAGTCATTACAGTAATCTTACCCTCCATCTCCTTGCTTACTCTTGCGCCCCATATCACATTTGCGTCCCTGTCAAGACTCTCAGTGACAAGATTGCCTATCTTCTCTACATCCTGAAGGGTCATATCAGGCCCGCCCTCGATATGGATAAGGGCTCCGCCCGCATTTTCGTAGTTTATATCAAGAAGAGGGTTCTTAAGGGCTCCCTTGGATGCCTCCTCTGCCCTGTTCTCTGTATTGCTTGAGCCAACCCCTATGGCAGCGACGCCTCCATTCCCCATGATTGCCTTCACATCAGCAAAGTCAAGATTAACAAGGCTTGGCACGGCTATTGTCTCGACTATTCCCCTTATCATTGTGGCGATGAGCTCATTGGCGACGGCAAATGCCTGCTCCACAGGGAGATTCCCCGCTATCTCAACCAGCCTGTTGTTATCTATCACAATAACTGTATCGCAGCTCTTTCTGAGATTCTGAAGTCCGAACTCTGCCTTGTCTATCCTCGCTCTTTCAATCTTAAAGGGCATTGTAACCGTGCCTATAACAATGGCGCCCATCTCTCTTGCGAGTTTTGCCACAACAGGCGCCGAGCCTGTCCCGGTTCCTCCCCCCATCCCCGCACATACAAATACCATATCCTGTCCGCGGAGGGTTTCCCTCAGCTCGTTTATTGATTCCTTTGCCGCCTCTGCCCCCTTCTCAGGGTAGCCGCCGCAACCAAGGCCCCTTGTAATATTCTTGCCCATGAGTATCTTCGTATCAGCATGAGTAACATTGAGGTGCTGAAGATCTGTGTTTGCCGCGATTATCTTGGCTCCCCTTACACCCTTTTTGTAAAGCCAATTGACCATGTTTGAGCCTGCGCCCCCACAGCCGATTACAGATATGTTTGCCTGACCTACACTTGTTCTCTCAGAATTGTTTTCCTGCGTCTTCGCGGCGTTTTCAATTATAAAATCCATCTTTCACACCCTCCTCATGCTTTTTCTTTTCCTCTTAACAGCCTTCTATATTACCAACTATTTTGGCTTGATTTTACAATATACTTTTTACACACAACTAGTATATAAAGTTTACTATTTAGTATACTGACAGGATTATTTATGATTACGCAAAAGTATTTAAGAAAGAGAGCCAACCCCAATTAAATGAGCAGAATGAACAAGGACACAAATAAGAAGGAGGAAAGAAAAAAGAGGAGCCCTATATGCACAATAATGGGGCATGTCGACCACGGAAAATCAAGCATACTTGACAGGATAAGGGGGACTGCTATTGCAGAGAATGAAGCCGGCGGTATAACCCAGGCAATAGGCACATCCATGATACCAAGGGAGGTCTTGGTTAAAGTATGCTCAGAATTTTTCTCAAAGCTAGGGCAGGAGATAAAAATACCCGGAATTGTTTTCATAGACACGCCCGGGCATGAGGCATTCACCAATCTAAGAAAGAGAGGAGGCAACCTCGCGGACATAGCAATACTCGTCGTTGATGTTACAGAGGGATTTAAGCCGCAGACAGTAGAGTCAATCGATATACTGCGGGCATATAAAATACCATTCATAGTGGCGGCAAACAAGATAGACAAAATAACAGGGGAGAACTTTAAGCCGGATAACCTCCTTAAGGGGCTGGCATCGCTTGATGAGAGAACGAGGAATCTGATTGACACTAAGATATATGAACTCGTAGCCCAGCTTTATGATAACGGTTTCAACGCGGAAAGGTTCGACAGGGTGAATGATTTCACAAAACAGATAGCGATTGTCCCTGTATCTGCAAGAACAGGGGCAGGGATAACAGAAATGCTTGCGGTATTAATCGGGCTTGCCCAGAGATTTCTGGATGAGAACCTGCTTTATAGTGTATCAGGAAAAGCAGCAGGGACGATAATTGAGGTAAAAGAGGAGAAAGGGCTGGGCAAGACACTCAATGTTGTCATATATGATGGCGTAATCAGGAAGGGCGATACACTGGTGATAGGCAATATCGGAGAGCCAATCATAACAAAGGTGAGGGGGCTGTTTCTTCCTGCGCCGCTCTCAGAGATGAGGGATAAAAAGACGAGATTCAAAAGTGTCGAGAAGGTGATTGCCGCAACAGGAGTTAAGATATTTGCGCCCCTCCCCAATAATGTTATCTCAGGGATGCCCGTTCGCGTTGCAGACAATGACAACATAGAAAGAGTCAAGAGAGAGATAAATGAGGATGTTGATGATGTTATAATAAACACGGATGAGATGGGGGTTGTTGCCAGGGCAGACTCTTTAGGGAGCCTTGAAGCATTAATAAGCATCCTCAAAAAAGGGGGCATACCCATAAGGAAGGCGCTCATAGGAGAGATAACAAAGAAGGATATAATTGACGCAGAGTCAAACTACAAAAACAATCCTCTCATGGCGGTCATCTTTGCCTTTAATGTCGGCGTAAGCGAGGAGCTTCTGAATTCAAGTGACAGGGTAAAGATAATACAGGGGGATGTTATATACAAGCTGATTGAGGAGTATGAGAGGTGGGTTGAGGAAGAGAAGAAGAAAGAGGAAAAGAGCAGACTAAAGAACATAAATAGGCCCTTTAAGATTAAAATACTCAAGGGATATGTGTTCAGACAGAAAGACCCTGCAATTGTGGGAGTCGAGGTGATGGGAGGGATTCTCAAGGTCGGGATAACTCTTATGAAGAACAGGAAGAAAGTTGGGATAATAAGGGGTATCCAAGCAGAGAAGGAATCATTGAGTGAAGCAAAAAAGGACAGCGAGGTGGCGGTGTCAATTGACGGCCCCATTGTAGGGCGGCAGATAAAAGAGGGGGATATCCTTTATTCATATTTATCAGAAAGAGAGTTCAGGGCATTAAAGAACATAAAGGACTTATTAGCTGGAGATGAGATTGAGGTTCTTAAGGAGATAGCAGAGATTATGAGAGAGGAGAATGCCATATGGGGCATTTGATACTCATAAAAGAGTATCAGAATAAATTTAAGTAATCACCTTCTAATCCATAACATGAGCATACTAATAGGAATAGCGGACACAACATTCTCGAAAGTTAACATGGGAGAGATTGCGGAGAGAACACTAAGAGAGGAAGGAGAAGGAATAAAGATTAGACGCATCACAGTGCCGGGGATAAAAGACCTGCCCCGTGCGTGTATAACCCTGCTTAAAGAGTGCGACATCGCCATGGCATTGGGCATGCCCGGCGGAGAGGAGATAGATAAACAGTGCGCCCACGAGGCATCACAGGGAATAATTACCACCCAGCTGACAACAGGGAAGCCAGTAATAGAGGTATTCGTACATGAGGATGAAGCAGAAAGCCCCAAGGAGCTGGTGAGGATAACAAGGGACAGGACAAAAAAGCACTGCATAAACACTCTTATGATGAGCAGGAAGAGCTACGCCAGAACAATGATAAGAAGGGCGGGAACAGGGAGAAGGCAGGGCAGAAAGGATGTCGGGAGCATAGAATAAAAACAGGAGGATGAGAAAATGGTAAAGATAGGAGTGGTTGTTTCAGAATACAACCCTGAAATAACAGGGATAATGGAAAGGGTTGCATATGAACACATAAAATTTTTGGGAGGAGAGGTTAAGAGAAAAATAAGGGTAGCTGGAACACTTGACACGCCAATAATGGCAAAGCACCTTGCAGAGGATGAAGAGATAAAGGGAGTTGTAGTTCTTGGCGCGGTCATAGAGGGGGACACCGACCATGACAGTATTGTAGCGCAAAATACTGTAAGGAAGCTCGTGGATATATCCGTGGAAAGCAGGAAGCCGATAGGTATAGGAATCTCAGGGCCTAAGATGACAAGGCTGGAAGGTCTTAAAAGGGCAGAGGGCTACGCAAAGAGGGCTGTGGAGAGTGTTTTCAAAAGCCTCAAGGAATTAGCTGAATAGAAGTGATTAAGCAGAAATGAAAGACTATACAGGATTAATGGAGAGGTGCATCAGGCTGGCGTCCAGAGCAGTTGGAAGAACGCATCCAAATCCGGCGGTCGGCGCCATAATAATCGACGAGGAATCCTCTACGGTTATCTCAGAGGGATGGCACAGAAAGGCAGGGGGCAGGCACGCAGAAGCAATAGCCCTTGACAGGGCAGGCAGGCGTGCAAAGGGAGCAACACTGATTGTAAGCCTTGAACCCTGCGTCCATTACGGCAGGACACCTCCCTGCGCAGACCGCATAATCAGGGCAGGAATAAGAAGAGTAGTTATAGCCGCAAGGGACCCTGACAAAAGAGTCAGGGGGAGAGGAATAAGGAAATTAAGGGACGCAGGAATCGAGGTTATTGAAGGTGTTCTCAGGGAAAAGGCAGAATGGCTTAACAGGGGGTTCTTCAAGTACTCGAGGAGGGGGCTGCCCTGGATTAGCCTTAAGATTGCCATGGGCCTTGACGGGAAGATAGCGGACAGCAGGGGCATATCAAAGTGGATAACCTCCAGAGAGGCAAGGAAAACAGTTCACATGATAAGGAGGGAACACGACGGGATTCTCATTGGAATAAACACGCTAATTAAGGATGACCCTGCTCTTACCGTAAGGAACAAAGGGAAAGAGAGGGGGATGACAAAAATAATTCTGGACTCCAAATTAAGAACCCCCGCGAATGCGAGGGTATTCTCAACACCCGGCAGAGTGATAGTTATCACAGGGAAGGAAACAGCTGAGAGGAATAAAAAGAAATATGATGAATTAAGGGGGAAAGCAGAGATAATCAGGGTAAATGACAGTGGGAGAGGAAGACTAAACATATTTGAAGCGGTTAAGAAGCTGGGGGAGCGGGGGCTCAGGAGCATCCTCGTAGAGGGGGGAGGAGAGGTGTTCACCTCTTTCAT
>WALR01000093.1 GCA_015522765.1 Candidatus Woesearchaeota archaeon
CCCATTGCTCGAGAAGAAGGACTTCAGGTTTGACATCGAGGACCTAAAGAGGCTTGTCAACGAGAACACCAAGCTGGTAATCCTTAACTCGCCCCAGAACCCTACAGGGGGGGTGCTCACAAGGGAGGACCTCGAGGCTGTTGCTGAGCTTGCAAAGAAATATGACTTCTACATCCTCAGCGACGAGATATATGACAGGATAATCTATGACAACAGGAAGTTTGATAGCATAATAAGCGTCCCCGGCATGAAGGAGCGCACAATACTCGCAAACGGCCACAGCAAGACATACGCCATGACCGGCTGGAGGCTGGGCTACGGCGTCTTCCCTATGGAGATGATGGATGTTGTAGGGAAGCTGGCTAACAACATTGTGAGCTGCACATCTACCTTTATCCAGGAGGCAGGCGTCGAGGCGCTTACAGGACCGCAGGATGCGGTGGAAGAGATGGTTAAGGAGTTCGATGAGAGGAGAAAGCTCATAACAGAGCTTCTTAATGATATTCCCGGTGTTCATGTGAAGCTTCCGGGAGGGGCGTTCTACTCCTTCCCGAATGTCACAGAAGTGTGCAAAAACCTCGGATTCAGGGATGCTAGGCAGCTGCAGAAATATCTCCTCTACAAGGGGAATGTGGCTGTGCTCTACAGGGAGTGCTTCGGCAGGAGGAATGAGGGCGAGACAGAGGAATACCTCAGGCTGAGCTATGCGACCTCCCAGCAGGAGATAAGGGAGGGCATTGCCAAGATGAAAGAGGCAATAGAGAACAAAGAGCTCGTGGAGGAATTCCTAAGGGAGGATTCCGCCTGATAATTAATTCTTTTTTGTTTTCAAATCCCTTTCTAAACCCAGCCTTCCCTAACTACTGGGATTAGCAACCCTGCCGATGAAGAGAATGCTTCCTGTCTTGTTGTCCTTTATTATGAAGATGAATGGATGGTCAGCCTTGAATGTTATTGTATGCTCATTCCTGATTGAGGTAGCTTCCGCTATCACCCCTGTCGCGGCTGCAGCCTCTGTTCCTTCCTCGTTAACCTCAATGAACGCCTTATGGACGATGAGGCTTATCATTAGCTTCTCCGCACGGGTCATCCCTGAGAAATCCGCATCTCCGGTGAAGGGAACCCTCATCCCTAGCGCCTGGAGGTAGTTGTTAAGCGTGTATGCAGTATTAAACTTGAACTTTGGCAGGTATATCGCGTTTATCTTTGTCCTCTTCATCATCCCCTCATATTGGGAGAGCTTTCCTGATGTCAAGGAGTCCTCTGCTTCCTTAAGGTTATCTCTTGGGAGAATAATAATCATTGAGAGCCTGTCACCCTTGTAGGGCAGTTCAAGGAGCTGCAGCTTGCCTGTGTCTGCATATTTAAACGATGTCTTCTCCGGCTTCATAAACATCATCTGCGCCTTCACAGTTGCCCCGTTTAATGTCCTGAAATCCATCTCCTCGGTCTTTGAACTGTCAAACTGCCACTTCCATGTCCCCTTGAAGTAGATTGCGTTTGTTATCACCAGCCTTGTCAGCGGATCCAGCATTCCCGGGGCAATTAACTCTTTTATTTTGTTGTTTGTCTGCGCCGCTATGAAGCTGTTAATGGTCTGCCTCGACTTCTCTGTCTCCCCTGCAAAGTCAAGGTTTGCCGCCTTTGCCCCGTAGTACCGCTCGACCCTGCTGGAATAATCCTTAAGCAGGGGATAATTCTTCTGAACCCATAATGCGTTCCCCGTCCTTAGCGTGTAGTCAGACGCCCCTTCATTTATGGAGTTGTAAATCTCTGCGAAGTTAGACCTTAAAACATCCGCATCTGGGAAGTGGAACACTGACCTTATCTCATCAGCTGTTTTCCCATTTGCCCCCTCATAGACTATTGCAAGGGCGGAGTAGATGCTGTAGGGCGAGTAGAATATGTTATCATTCCCCCTGTCAAGCTGGGAGTAAAGCTCAAACGCGAATTGGTTGTTCGAGCTGGCAACCTGATTCATCCCCTCCTGCGTCGGGTTCACACTGACAGCCGGCGGGGGTTTTGCGGGATTATAGGGAAATAAAAAGACCACGGTTGCCGCTGTAGCTACACTGACAACAAGAATCGCTATGATAACCAGCAGGATGCTCTTCTTCATATACTATGAGAAGTAAAGGGATTTTATAAAAGTTGTTATTTCCCTGTCCTGATAATTTTTATTTCTTCTCCGTTCTTCTCAAGTGCGGCGTAGTAAATTAAAGGAGCATATGAAGCACTGTTAGGCTTATTATCTGCTCTGCCTACAGAGATAGCTAACTTAGCCTTAGTTAACTCGTCTTTACCTATCCTTACTTTAAAGCTTGTTCCTGACTTATCACCTGAAGGTTTGATTTCTGCGACAAGATTTCTACTATTTTTTCTCGCTTCATCTGCCAACACATAAAGCAAGTTAAGGGCACCATAAAATTTGTCTTCCTTATCAAAAGCAACCTCTTTACTGTGTCCATTTACAAATTCGCTTCCCACCTGGACGAGATAGGCGAGACCTATAACAGTCTTTTTATCCTCCTCTGTCAACTCGTTGACGCCCTTGCCAGAATACTGAATATCAAATGGCACACCATGGTCAGAAGGCTTCTTAAGAGCAACTTTTGCATCAATAATTTTCTCCAGAGGAGAGGGGGGCTCTTCTCCTATCTTTTTGTTTCCTAGGGTACCTAGAGTAATCATATATTCATTGGAAGGAGGAAGGTATCCCTCCCTTACGAGTGCTCCGATAAGTGCGAACACCACTGGGCCTGGGGAACTGCTAGGAGCTCCCCACATCTTACTTGCAAATGTAGCACTTGTCATTTTAGGATTAAGAAGAGGGACATATATATATAAATATTTCGTTATTTGACAGTAATGAATCATCTATGAGAACTTTTATAAGTAAAAACAGAATGCACTGCCTCAAGGGGCTGTAGTGTAACTTGGCCATCATCTGGCGTTCGGGGCGCCAAGATCCGGGTTCAAATCCCGGCAGCCCCATTCTTCATACTTCTTATCATTCCTCGTTAACTCTTCTTTTATAGGTGGGTTAGCGTTAGCTAATCCCGCCTTACGGGTTGATAAGGGTGTTA
>WALR01000094.1 GCA_015522765.1 Candidatus Woesearchaeota archaeon
CCTCCTGGAGGAATGCTGAAAAAGCGCTGGTTAATCTCAGGAGGGAGGGATTGCTCACCCCCGCCGGGATAATAAAAACAGATTATGAGAGCCTCTCCGGGATTATAAAGCCTGCCGGCTACTTTAATCAGAAGGCTAAAAAGATTAAGATTTTCTCTCGGTTCTTCTCAAACCTAAAAGACACTCCTTCAAGGGAGGATTTGCTCTCCATTTGGGGTGTAGGGAAGGAAACCGCGGACAGCATCCTGTTATACGCCTTTAACCAGCCTATCTTTGTCGTTGATGCCTACACTAGAAGGATAGCCGCAGCCAAGGGGATAATAAAAGGGGAGGAGGAGTATGATAAAATAAGGAGCATATTTGAGGACGCAATAGGCGAGAACCTTGAGGTTTATCAGGAGTACCATGCCCTCCTCGTCGAGCATGGCAAGAGGTTCTACTCAAAAAAGCCCTACGGTGAGGGAGATTTAATTTTATGAGCGCCAACCGCATATTTTTTAGGCAGGAACAGAAAAGATTTATAAGGAAGGATGTGAAAGGCGATAAGTGATGGAAGTTTACTCTCATTCAAGGATAGAGACATTTAAGCAGTGCAGGTACAAGTACAAGCTGAGATACATAGACAAGGTAAAGGTAAAGGTTCCGACAACGGTTGAGGCTTTTATGGGGAGCTGTGTGCATTCTGCTTTAGAATGGCTTTACAACACGATAAAGGAGTTCGGCAGGACGCCCTCCAAAGAAGAGATGCTTAATAGGTACATCTCAGAGTGGAATAATAACTGGTCAGATGACATCCTTATCGTAAGGAAGGACACATCCAGGGAGGATTACCAGAGGAAGGGAGAAATGCTCCTTGCAAAGTACTATGAGAGATACAGCCCTTTCAACCAGAGGAGAATAGTTGAGGTGGAGACCAAGGAGAGGATAAGGCTCTCTGATGAGCATGGCTACCACATAAGGATTGACAGGCTTGATGTTAAGGGGGATACATGCTATGTGTGCGACTACAAGACAAGCTCAAGGCTGAAGACTCAGGAAGAGGCCGACAAGGACATGCAGCTGGCGATGTATGCCTTATGGGTGAAGCAGCATCTCGGGAGTTGTTCCAGGGTGAAACTGGTCTGGTACCTCCTGCCGTTCAACAGGGAGGTTGTCTCAGAGAGAAGCGACGAGGAGCTTGAAGAAGCAAAGAGAAAAACAGAGGAAGCAATAAAGATGATTGAGTCAGCCACGGATTTCTCGCCGAATCCGAGCAGGCTGTGCGACTGGTGCGAGTACAAGGAGCTCTGCCCATTGTTCTCCCACAAAAGCGAGGCTGACGATAACGCTGACGACGAGGGGAGTCTTCTTGTAGAGAGATACGCAGAGCTAATAGAAAAGGAAAGCAGGACAAAGAAAGAGATTGAGGAGGTAAAGAAGAAACTCATAGAGTTTGCGGCTTCAAAGGGGATAAAGGCAGTCTACGGTGAGAGCGGGAGAGTCCTCATCTCAAAGACAGACTACCCTGTGATAAAAGAGGAGCTTAAGGAGGAGTTAAAGAGGGCTCTTGTGCAGAGGGGGCTCATTAATGCTTTAGATATTAGCGCAAGAAGGCTTGAGACTGCTCTTGGCGATGATGCTGATAAGGAATTAAAGGAGCTCATAAAGAGGTGTATTGAGATAAGGGAGAGCAGGAGGGTGACATTCTCAAAAAAGCGGGAATAAAATTCTTGGTTAGCATAATCATCTCTTCGTGGGGATATAATGCCTCTCAAACTTTAGCTTTACGCTTCCATCCTTATGCGTGCTGTTCCACTCATGGGCGGCATCCACGAGAAGCTCTGCTCCCGGAAGGTCAAGCCGGTTAATGCGGTAAGCTCCCATATCTATTTCTGTTGCATCAGAATAATAATTCGCCCTGTAAAACTCAATGAATGCCTCAGCGGATTTATTCTCTTCAATGAGCTTGACATTAAGAACGCTTCTTTTTTTATCAATGAGCGTTGATTTGAGCAGGCCGCCGAAGAAGTACTTTGTTTCTCCTACTGCAACATCATCAATTCTTTTCATTTCTTCATCAAAGAAGTCTTTGTACCTCACAACCTTTTTATTAATAAGCTCATAAAGGGCAAGCGGGGTATTTGATGAGAACTTCAGGGTTTTTCCTGAGGAGTCAAGGGGGTGGATGAATGAGTTCTTCCCAGGCATTGCAAAGTAGAACTTTTTGTCAGAAGCTGCATAAACAAGAGCAGGCGACTTTCTGCCATGAAGATTTACTTCTGTGAATCCTGAGAAGGAATAGCCGTTCTTCCTCATGGAGTAATCCAGTGCGTACATCCATGCTCTCAGGGGGAGGGGGGTGTCCCTCTTCGATTTTATAGCCTCAGGTGAGGCTTTCCCCTCTTTCTTAAGCTTCAGGAGCTGCTCTGACTCCGGCTCCCTCGAGAGAAGCCACCTGTCAATATCCACATAGGGGGCATTATGCGCATATTTCATTAGAAGGGCTTCAAGCAGTTCCTCATTAGAGAATTTGAACACGGGCTCCTTCAGCAGTTGGTTGAGAGCCGCCGCAATATGGAAGCCTGCGACATTTGTCGAGTTGCGTGTTATCTCATTGCTGCTGCTTTGTATGAGCTCTTTTCCCCTGAGAAAGTCGAGGTATTCCTCGTCAGCAGTTGTTAACAGGTTTGAGCGGTTTGTCAGCCTCGAGGGGAATGAGCAACCGCATGAGTAATTAATAACATCATCCAGGGATATCTCTCCTTCTGTGCCTTCTGCATGCACCTGAACCTGCCATTTCTTCAGGGCGTCTTTTCTTCGCGCATCTCTCCTTGTTTCAACGCAACGGGTGTGGAGAAGGTGGCCTGACGGTTCACCCCCCTGCTTGGTCGAGGATACTCTCTCTGATTTTCGCCTCTTCCTGAGGAGGAATGGCGCCTCTTTCCTTGTCGCATCAATAAGGTCATTGAAAGGACGGCCATTGAGTTTGTCCTCAAGAGAGTATCCTCCCAGAAATTCTGCAGAGCGTGGAAACTCATTCTTATCAGGGGTGTGATCCCTGCTGACAAGTCCTTTTATCTTCTCAGGATTCTCAAATATCTCTGCCATTGCAAAGTATGACGGAGCAAGAAAAAGACGCATAGTTATGTCCCTTGGTTCTTCTCCTCTTTCAGCACCCATCCTGCTGGGTTTGTCAATAAAGTGGGTATAAACCGCGTAGCCCAGATTGTAAAGGCTGAGCGCCTCCTCTTTATTTGCCATTCTTCTGCCTCTCCTTAACTGTTAGCTCGTAGCTGTAATGGGGATGCTGTTTATCCGGCTGACCACGAGGTGTAATTGAGATGTCCTGCTTATGGTACTTTTCCCTGTCTTTCCCAATGTATTCCTCCATTTCATTTATGTATCCTTCGAGTGATGGCTCACCCTCATTTATGACCGTGAAGCTCGCACTCTTAGGGTGCTGCATATTATCAATATTTGCAGTGTAGCCTTCTCCTTTTAAAAAGAACCTTATTTCATCAGGGTAGAAGGTGATTTTATATGACTTATCCTCAGGGTGTTCATTCTTTCCTTTTGCGAGCTTAATGTCTGCGTGGAAGAGCACCTTTACAAGGGAACCGTCTTTGCTTGTTTCTACCTTTTCCGGGCTGCTACTTCTATTTCTGCCAAATCTGAGCTGATAATATTCTTCACTAATAAGCGCACTCATCCCATATGTTAGCCAGCCGTTGACAGCATCATAGGCTTTTTCATGGGGCAGTTTTATTGGTTCATAAATCATAATAGAAGGAGAAACAAACGCCAGATATAAAGTTTACTATTTTTTAGGGACAAACTAACCTTTTTTAACATCTTCAAGAAGGACAGCATGAGTTCCCTCAATTTCTTAACATAAACTCTTCGAGGGATAGCATAAACATTTAGAGAGTATTAGCCAAGAACCCAAACCTTTAAATAGATGGCAATCCTACCATAACATTATGGTAAACAACCATAGTAAGATTATAAGGGTACTGCTTGAAAAACAGGAAGAACTTAACATCTCCAAGATATCTAAATATTCCAAGATTGACTACAAGAACGCCTATAATCTTGTTAAAGATTTGGAGATAAGAGGCCTGATTAGGATAAAGCCTTTTGGAAAAGCCAAGAGGGTGA
>WALR01000095.1 GCA_015522765.1 Candidatus Woesearchaeota archaeon
AGGAAGAGGAACCCGCAGCAGAAGAGGAGCCAAAGGACACAGAGAACTTCGGGGAGTAAATCCCCTCTTACTTTCTTTTTTATTTTAGCCCATCTCAACCAACAGTTACATTTATAATATTATATGCCTACCCCTTAAATATGGGCATAAAGTTTCTTGAGGGAATAGCAACATCTGATTTGGCATTTGAGGTCAGGGGAGGCTCAATTAATGAGGTGTTTGAGGGATGCGCGCTTGCCCTCAGCCAGTCAATGGCCAATCCCTCTACACTGTGCGAGTCTAAAAGAAAGGTAATAACACTCGAAGGAGAGAATGCTGAGGAGCTCCTTTTTGACTGGCTCTCAGAGCTGGTTTATCTCAAGGATGCGGAGAGGGCCCTATTCAGGAGGTACAGGGTGGATGTAAAATTCAGGCAGGGGAAATACAAGCTTAAAGCGGAGTGCCTAGGCTGCGGGATAAACAGCAGGATAGAGCTCAGAAATGATGTGAAAGCAATAACGCTTCACAAGTTCAGACTTTGGAAAGAAGGAGATAAATGGGTTGCGAGGGTGATAGCTGATTTGTAGGGGGAGAAAAATGGCGTTTAAAGAACTGAAAAGAGTCGGAGAGTATGAGTGGGAAATAGCTAAGGATTACAAGCAGGGCATGAATGTCCCTGCGAGGATATACGGCAGTGAGGAGATAGCCAGGCAGATGGATGAGGGGGTGTACGAGCAGATTAGCAATGTCGCCATGCTCCCCGGGATACAAAAAAGAGCGATGGTTATGCCCGACGGCCACTGGGGGTACGGCTTTCCCATAGGGGGAGTAGCCGCCTTTGACCTTAATGAAGGGGTAATCTCTCCGGGAGGGATAGGCTTCGACATAAACTGCGGGATGCGCCTTATGCTTACAAACCTGCATTACGATGAGGTAAAGGAGAGGATAAAGCCCCTTGTAGAGGAGCTATTCAGGAGCGTGCCCGCAGGTGTGGGCGGTAAGGGAAAGCTGAGTCTCTCAAGAGATGAATTCAACGATGTCCTTATGGACGGGGCAAAGTGGTGCGTTAACAACGGCTACGGCTGGGAGGAGGACCTTGAAAGCATAGAGGACAGGGGCAGGATAGAAGAAGCTGATTATGAGAAGGTAAGCGAGAAGGCGGTCAGCAGGGGGATAAGGCAGATTGGCACCCTTGGCTCAGGCAACCACTACCTTGAGATTCAGACGATACATCCTGAGGAGATATTTGACAGGGAGATTGCGGAGCAGTTCGGCATTTTTCCCGGGCAGGTTGCGGTTATGGTGCACTGCGGGAGCCGCGGGCTGGGCCACCAGGTAGGCACAGACTACCTCAAGAGCTTTGTAAGGAAGATGGACGACTACAACATAAAGGTGCCTGACAGGGAGCTTGCATCGCTTCCATTTAACAGCGAGGAGGGGCAGGACTATTACAGGGCGATGGCTGCCGCCGCAAACATGGCGTTTGCCAACAGGCAGCTCATAACCCACAGGATAAGGGAGAGCTTCTCAAGGGTGCTTGGAAGGAGCGCGGAGGAGATGGAGATAAGGCTTCTTTATGATGTTGCCCATAACATAGCAAAGGTTGAAAAGTATGAGATTGACGGAAAGAAGAGGAAGGTGCTTGTTCACAGGAAGGGCGCCACAAGGAGCTTCCCCCCTGGCCATGAAGAACTAGCGGGGCTTTACCGAAAGACAGGCCAGCCTGTAATCCTCGGCGGAAGCATGGAGACGGGCTCCTACCTCTTAGTGGGAGCGGAGGGAGCCATGAATGAGTCCTTCGGAAGCACTGCCCATGGATCAGGAAGGGTGATGAGCAGGTCAAAGGCAAAGCACGAGTTTAGGGGCGAAACCCTAAAAAAGGATATGGAAGAGAGGGGGATTTATGTTAAGGCGGTCTCCATGGGCGGGCTCGCGGAAGAGGCAGGAAAAGCGTATAAGGATATTAATGAGGTTGTGAAGTCAATTGAGGGGGCCGGACTCTCGAAGAGGGTTGTCGCATTAAGGCCTGTGGGAAATGTGAAGGGATGAAAGATGAGACTCTTTGTAGCCCTTGATGTTAATGATGAGGTAAAGAAGAAAGCTGGTTCCTGCATTGAATCATTAAAGGGGATAAAAGGGGTAAGCCTTGTTAATCCCTCATTGTTCCATCTCACCCTCTCTTTTCTGGGGACGCCGAGGGCTGGCTCAGAAGAGGTATATGAGAGGGTTGTCAGTTCGCTTAGGGATGTCAAACAGGACGCATTCTCATCATCGACGGGGATAATAGGTGCATTCCCCTCATGGAGCAGAGCAAGGGTTGTCTGGTGGGGGATAAATAATAGCCCTGAGATGAGGACATTAAAGGATAGGGTTGACAAAGCCCTTATCAGCGTTAACAGCTATTTTCCTGCATTAAAAAAGAATGAGAGCTTCTCACCCCACATAACCCTCGCGAGAATAAAAATAATGGAGAGAGAAGAGCATAAAGAAGTGGTTGAAAGACTGAAGAACACATTTAAGAGTCTGGAAGGGGCAAGAATAAGAATTTTGTTTGACAGCTTTGCCCTTTACAACAGCATACCCCTGGTCCGTGAAGGAAGAAGCACGGTTGAATATATTGAGCTTGAAAGATTTCTTATGAGGAGAAAGAAACAGCAGATTTAACAAATCCAACATGGCTTAAAATAACAATTAAAGAGATTAAACATTCAGGAGCACTATCGCAATGATTATCAGGCTGAGCCCTATAACCTCCTTTAATCCGAGTGTTTCCCTGAACAGGACAAACCCCAGTATTGCCACAGCTATTAGATTAAAACATATTAGGACAGCCACCGCAACTGCAATCTCCCTCCTCTTAAAAGAAAGAGCCAGAAGTGTTCCCGCAATTATATAGAACATAAATGCAGCGCCCATCGTATAAGGGCTTGACTTATTTGACCAGTACTTCAGGAAGATATCTCCTGTTGTGAACAACAC
>WALR01000096.1 GCA_015522765.1 Candidatus Woesearchaeota archaeon
AGAATAATGGCGAGGAGGGAATTGACTGCGGCGGCCCCTGCGCCCCCTGTAAGAATAAGAATGAGACGACCGCCCCAACTAAACCTCCAGAAGAGAAGGTAAAAGAAAGAGAACTCAAAGAGATAAAGCCGGTCAACAGACCCCTCACCCCTGGGGAGGCGGAGAAGGAGGCAGAGGAGATATTAAAGAATGAGAGCCCTGAGAAGGCTGTTTCAGTCTGCAAATCGATAACAGAGGACTACTACTACACGAGGTGCATAAATAAGGTTGCCGCATTTGCCAATGACACCAGCTACTGCTCGCTCCTCTCAAACGCCCCTGACAGGGATTCCTGCCTTATGAAGATTGCTATTAACGGGAATGCAGATGCCTGCCTCAAGATAACAAATGGTATGATAAGACATAGCTGCATCTCTATGCACAGGATAGCTATAATAAGCCGCCTCGCAGAGGAAAACAAGACTGATGAACTCGCGGACATACTTGGCATAAAAAAGAAGGAGGAAAAGGTCGTGACAAACAGCCCCCCTGCCATATTCCCCATCTACCCCCAGTTTCTCAAGAAGGGGGAAACCCTCTTTTACATGGTGAGGGCAAGGGACTACGATAATGACCGGCTGGTATTCAGCGACAACACAACGCTTTTCGACATTGATAAGTACTCTGGACTGATAAAATTCACCCCTGAAAAAAGGGGCAGCTATGATGTAAAGATAACTGTGAGCGACGGCAAGGCAGAGGACAGCACACCCATGAAGATAGTTGTAAGATAAAAAGATTGCCTGCAGGGGAGCTATGAAAAGCTTTAAATATCAATATAGGGCTATTCCTCACATGGGAAAGGAAGAAAAAGGGGTGGTAGTGTCAGGAGGATTGGAGTCTCTCTCGAGCGTTGCATTAGCCCAGGGGGCAAGCAGGAAACACCTCTCTGTAAGAGAGCAGATTAAAAGGGTGTGGAGGCTCATCATAAAGGAGTTCTCGGAGAGAATAGCATTCGGCCTTTTATCCTCCCAGTTCATAAACATACTTCTTATGTTATCAGGGGCTTCTTACTTCTTTATCGGGCTGCTGAATGTCATTAAGGATTTCATCGCAGTAAACACCGTCTCATTCATTAAGAAGCACAGCTCAGAAACAGAGGCGATGTATAAGAACCCCGCATTTATGAGCGTGCTCTCCTCCCTTCTCGTGATAAGCACCATCTTCCTGGGGATATTCATGTTTAACAGGGAGCTTCTCACCTTCGCATTATTCTTCATTCTTTATACCCTCACCTCGACAATCTATGGAGGGATATTCTACGAGCAGTTTCAGGATGTGCTAAGAGCTGTTCCCAAATACAAATTTCTCAATCTCAGCGGAATAATCCTCACAAGTGCTGCCCTTTTCGTCGCTGCAGAGATGCTTGACGACTACAGGTACAACTTCCTCTGGCTCTTCCTCTCGGCAAGCGTCCTCTTCGTAATCTCAGGGGTTATGATAACCTCCCATCTCAAGCCCCGCTCCTTCTTCCTCAATAACATACCTTCAATGGTGTGCAGGCAGGCAAGGCTCTATGCAGGGGTTATAAAGAGGAATTACCGCCTTTTCTTCAGGGATAAAACACTCTTCATCCTTGTCCTTACAGGGATGCTCTCCTCAGCAGCAAACCTCATGACCAACACCTTCCTGGGGATATTCATTTACAAGGAGCTTGGAAATGTTGCGTTCGGCGGATTCAAGAATGTGGCAATAATATTCATCCCAGGGCTCCTCACTGCATTTTTCATACCCTTCATTGTCAGGAGCAATGCGAGAATATACGGGAGGCTCCCGCTGATAACATTCGGCACGCTTCTAAGCGCCATCCTCCCCTTCACATTGTATTACAACCCAAACATTATCTCCCTCGCAATGGCAGTGGTCCTTGCAATAACCGGCTATTCAATTACTGATGTAAGCAGGGGCCTCATAGCAATGGACCTCCTTTCAAAGGACGAGAGGAACACCTACTTCGCCCTTATAAGCCTCCTCTCAACCCTTGCATACGCGATAACTATCCCTCCTTTGCTTTTTGCAGCCACCCACTTCGGCCTTCGCGCGATGTTCCTCCTAATCGCCTTATTGCTCGTGCTGATTATAAGCCCATTATACCTGCTCCTCGTGATAATAACCAATAAGAAGGGGGTGATACTGTGAAACAGCCGCACCCCCTAAGAGGATTCAGAAGCAGGAAAGCTGTTTCACCGCTTGTTGCAACCATCCTTCTCATAGCCTTCGCAGTAGCCCTGGGCGCGGTAGTGATGAACTGGGGGAGTTCAGAGATAAAAAGCCAGATAAACGAGAATACAGGCTGCAAATCTGTTAATATGCAGTGGTATACTGTTCAGGGCAAGCCCGAGATATGCTACGATGACTCTAAACTTGCCTTCAGCATCCAGAACGGCGCCAACTTTGACATCCAGCAGCTAAAGGTGATTGTTGACACAAAGGACGAACTCCTCATATTCGACGATGCGCTCAAGAAAAAGATTAACAAGGCGGATGCAAGAAAAATAAAGATAGCATACGACTTCTCTCCCTACCACCAGCTACTTCAGGTGAAGGTTATTCCTAAGATAATAGTGCATGAGTCCCTCGTCGTGTGCGACCCCTCAAACGGGCTTGTTGAGAACAATATAAAACGCTGCACATCATAAGATTATGAGGCATTTGTTTTACTGGCGTTTACTAGCGCAGGATATATAAACCTTTTTTTCTTCCCGATTAGCGGTGATAAACATATTTAATGAAACTATCGAGGAGATTCACTCCCTCCAGAAGCTTGGGATAAAGCTGGGGCTGTCAAGGGTAAGGAAAGCATGCGAAGTCCTTGGCAACCCGCAGGAGGAGTTCCCCTCTGTCATTGTGGGAGGCACAAACGGGAAGGGTTCTGTTTCTGCAATGCTCTACTCTATGCTCAGCAGAGCCGGCTACATGGTTGGCCTTTTCACCTCCCCCCATACAAAGGAGGATTTCAGGAGCAGGATTGTCACAGGAAAAGGAAGAATAAGCAGGAGCAAAGTGGTTGAGATATGGGAGAGGATAAGGAGAGTTGTGCATTTGCACAATTTAACATTCTTCGAGGCGGTCACACTCCTCGCATTCGAGTATTTCAGCGAGGAAGGGGTTGAGATAGCGATACTGGAAGTCGGGCTGGGGGGAAGGCTCGACGCGACAAATATAAGCAGGAAGGTTCTCTCTGTCATCACAAATGTTGCTCTTGAGCACACCAGAATCCTCGGCTCCACCATAGGGGAGATTGCGTATGAAAAGGCAGGAATAATAGGGAATGCACCTGTCGTAACCGCTGCCTCAGGAATCGCCCTCAGAGTAATTAAGGAAACGGCTAATAAGAGGAAAGCTCCACTTATACTGGTAGATAAAAAAAAGGTGGAGGAGTATGAATCATTTAATACCTCCCTGGAGGGCGGCTTCCAGAAGATTAACAAGGCAGTCGCAATTGAGGCGATAAGGGAACTCTCAAAGAGGGGGTGGGTTGTTAAGGAGGATGTAATAAGAAGGGGGCTGCTGCATGTTAAATGGCCCTGCCGTTTTGAAAGAATGTTCGTAAGGTATGATAATAGAAGTGTAGATGTTACTCTTGACTGCGCCCACAACCCCAGTGGCATGCTCGCCCTGGTTAATGAGCTTAAACATGAGAAAAGGGAAAAACTCGTCTTCCTCGTCGCTATTCTCAGGGATAAGAACTACAAAAAAATGGTTCGCTGCCTTGCCCCCCTCGCAGACACACTGGTGGTTACACAAGCAGAGAATGAGAGAAGCCTGCCCCCCTTCATAATTGCGGATTATGCCTCCTCGCTTAAAGAAATTAGGAGGATAATAA
>WALR01000097.1 GCA_015522765.1 Candidatus Woesearchaeota archaeon
ACTTGCTCCGCTACCGCTACGCACAACGCTGCGCTCTCATTCCGTTGCACTCCATTCGGGGCATATAACAGGAATTAAGGAGCTACAGCTTGCGGCCGCCAACAATTCTCTTTTCAAACCAAAAACTATTTAATGTATCTAACAAAATAATGATTGGGGGGATAAAATGAGGGAGAATGTCAGAAGGGACATACTGAATATTCTTAAGGAGGCAGTTTCACTGCTGAAATCAGAGAACATCGATGCGTCAAGGCTCAGAGAGATAAGCAACCACACCATCCACGATGCCTCCATATTTCAGGATTCAGACAGCATAAGCAATGCAGTGGTTGTTTATGCCGCCTCAAAGATGATTGAGAATGATGATAGTGTTGCGGCTAAACTTGCCCCCCTATTTGAAGACGCCTACCGCTACCTAAGGCAGGAGGATATTTATGCGTACAGAAAGACTGTTAAGAGGATGCTTAAGACGATAAAAAGACTTTCGGAGAAGGAAGAAGGGTTGAAGGGGTTCATAAATGACACCCTCACAAAGGCAAGGATAAATAAGGGCGGCAGGATAGTGTATCACGGCGTGAGCCTCGCCAGGACGGCTAAACTCCTCGGCCTGTCAAGGTGGGAGCTGATGAGTTACATAGGCAGCAAGTCAGAGGACGAAGAAGAGGATGCGAGGGAAGAAAAACAGAGGTTTGAAGAGAGCGAAGATATTTTTGGTCTTAGGAGGTAGGTATGCGCAGCTTAATATTTGACGCGGGGCCTATAATAAGCCTTGCCACGAACAATCTCTTGGGGATGCTCAAGCCCTTGAAAAAGAGATTTAAGGGCGCCTTCATGATTCCCGAGAGTGTTAAGAGGGAGGTGATTGAGCACCCCCTCTTATCAAAGAGGTTTGAGTTTGAAGCATTGGAGGTCATGGCTCTTGTCAGTTCAGGGATACTCACTGTTTATTCAGGCATGGATATCAAGGAGCGCTCAGAAAAACTGCTCAGCCTTGCAAACCACACCTTTAAGGCGAGGAATAAATGGCTTACCCTCGTTCATCCCGCGGAGATAGATGCCATATCCCTTGCAATAAAGATGGGCTCTGATGCTGTGGCTATTGATGAGAGAACGACGAGATGGATGGTTGAGAAGCCCGAGGCAATGTGGAAGAGGCTGGAGTCAAGGCTTCACACAGATGTGTCTTTCAACAGGGAGAGGGCGTCGAGGTTTCAGGAGATGTGCAGGAATATAAGGATAATCCGCTCTGCAGAATTAGGGGCGGTTGCCTTTGAGATTAAGGGGCTTGACAGCTATCTTCCAGCTGAGAAGGTGAATGGAAGAACACCCGAGGAAGTGCTTATAGACGCTGTTTTGTGGGGCATAAAGATTCAGGGGTGCGCAATCTCCTCATCAGAGATTGAGGAATTAAAAAAGCTTGTATTAAGTGGGAACAATGGAGCCTGAGAAGGATATAGTTGAGTGGTACTTCAAGAGGAAGGGCTATTTTACTGTGAGCAGCATAAAAGCCGCCAATAACAAGGAGGTGGAGCTGATTGCACTTAAGGTTTCCAATGGTGTTGCTAAGGAGGTCATCCATGTGGAGACAGTCTGCTCGGTTTCCCAGCCTGCAACCATCGGCATAGAGGAAAGCCTTAGGCTCTTCAGGGACAGCGACATAATTGATGCGATAAACGCTTTTATTAAGGGGAAGTTCAATAAAAAACAGCCCATTGGACGGCTGCTTGTAATAGGCGCGGCATTCGATGCAGACAAGGCTATTGACGGGGTAAGGATACTCCCGTTTTCAAGAATACTCGCGGATGTTATTGAGGGTCTTGACAAGCAGAACTATCAGAACTATGCGGTGAGGCAGCTGCAGGTCATTAAGTACATTGTGCTTTCAAGGGAGAAGGAGAGCGCACTTCTCCTCTCAAGGACTCTTAAGGGGAAGAGCAAGAGGGAGCGTTTCCTGAGGGCGTTTCTGGACGCGACAAAGGCGGATGTTTTCAGGGGGAACAATGAGCTCCTCGAGACAGCCCTCTCCTCGGCAGGCAGGAAGCCTGAGGAGCTAGCAGATATTCTGGGCAGGGCAATGACGCAGAGGAGATTAAGCTCACTTGCAAGAACGCTCGTCTTAAAGATGGCCGCTGCCAAGCCGGTAAAAAAGGTTGAAGGCGAGAGAACACTAAAGGATTTTGTGAAGTGAGAATCACTCTTTACGCTTTCTCAGCTTTTTCTTTGTGAGCAGCTTATCCGCTTCTTTCTCCTCCTTGATAAACTGCGCCTCCTCTCTTTTCAGCGATGTTTCATCATGGAAGGGCTCTTCTTTAATCTCCTCCTCCATCTTCCTCGCGCCTTTAATCTCCTTCCCCCTCTTAAGGGTGTTAATTGCGTGGGAGAACCATTCCGAAATCTTTCTGAAGCACATCTTACTCGCCTGTTTAATGCATAATTCTGCGTAGTTAATATTTAATACTTTCTAATGCAGGCATTACAAACACCAAAAACTTAAATAGAAAATAAACAACCATGAGTGTATGCTAGAAGGAGAGCGAAGGATTATTGATTACTACTGGGCGGATTTTAAGAGGATTGTCTCGGAATCCCCAAGCCCGCTCCACGAGGCGCGCCTAATAGAGGACATCTCAGGATTAATGGCGATTTACAACATGAGGTTTAACAGCGAGCTCTACTCCATGATAAACGAGATGATTCAGACAGGGAAGAAGAGGGGGTTTAATATGCTCTCCGCAGAGGTAGAGCTTAACAATATAAGAGAGAGGCATAAGTCCCAGGGTTCAGTGGTGGACAGCGCCACCAATCTCAGAGGAGAATAAGAATGGTTGTGAAGGGGGAGGTAATAGGGGGGAGCCAGGATAAGGTTCTTGTGAGGAAGAAGAGTTCTGTTCCCCTTGAGATAGGCGAGCTCCTTATGTGCGAGGGGAAGGACTCCGACATACTCCTCCAGGTTTACAACCTTGAGCTTGGAAGCCAGATGAGCGACCAGACACTCCAGATGATATCGGGAATGAACCTTGAGGACGATGTTGAGTCAGAGATATACGAGGAAGAGATTAGAAATTACACTATTGCAGTCACTAAGCCCGTTTTGAGCATAAATAAGAGGGAGAAAAGGGCTTATCTTTGCAAGGAGATTCCGGCCTTTTTTTCCCGTGTCAGGGAGGTAAGCGAGGACGACCTGATGTTCATAAGAAAGCCCTCAAACGCCGTATTTCTGGGCAACCTGCGTTCTGGCTCAAGGGCCCTCAACTTCGGGGTTCTACTTGACGGAGAGAAGGTGTTCAGCCACCACCTGATGATAGCCGCTACGACGGGCAGGGGGAAGTCGAACCTCGCAAAGGTGGTTTTGTGGAGCTGCATAGACTCTGAGAAATACGGCATATTGGTTCTTGACCCTCATGACGAGTACTATGGGAGGAACAAGCTGGGGCTGAAGGATCATCCCTCGAAGAGGGCTGTCTATTACTCTGTGAATACCTCTCTTCCGGGCACAAGGAGCCTGTCCTTCAGTCTTAAGAGTCTCTCGCCCATGCATTTCAGGGGCGTTTATTCTTTCTCAGACCCCCAATGGCAGGCGATAAACGCCTATCACAGGAAGTTTGGTGATGGCTGGGTGGAAGCCATCGCGATGGAGAAAGAGCTCGATTTTGAGTTTAACGAGGCGACACTTAATGTTGTGAGACGAAGGATTATGAGCATCCTTGACCTTAACATAGTGGATAAATCCCTTGAGGGGAGGGGGGTGTTCCACCCCTCATCAGGGGAGTCAACAGTGGACACAATAATAAAAGAGCTCGAGGAGGGAAAGGTCGTCGTGGTGGATACATCTACGATGCCGGGCGACATAGAGATCCTTATAGGAAGCCTGATATCCTCGGAGGTCCTTTCAAGATACAGATACTACAAGAGGAAGGGTGTTCTCAGGGAGAAGCCTGTGATAAGCATACTCATTGAGGAGGCGCCCCGAGTTCTTGGCAGGGAGGTTCTTGAGAGGGGGCCCAACATATTTTCAACAATCGCCAGGGAGGGAAGGAAGTTCAGGGTGGGGATAAGCGCCATAACCCAGCTGCCGAGCCTCATCCCAAGGCAGATACTCGCAAACATAAACACCAAGATAATAATGGGGCTGGAGATGGCCCCTGAGAGGCAGGCCATCATTGAGAGCGCGAGCCACGATTTGAGCTCTGACGCGAGGGCTATTGCAAGCCTCGATGTAGGCGAGGCGATTATAAGCAGCAACTTCTCAAAGTTTGCCATTCCTGTTAAGGTGCCCCTGTTCGAGGAGTATGCTAAGAAGACCCTGAATAAATCCGCTGGAGACAAGGACAGCTCTGAGTTTTCATTTGAGGGAATGGGGAGATAGTCAGGTGGTGTCTAAGCAATGGGGCTTATTGAGATTGCAAAGAGAAGAATAGCCAGAAATGTTGTCATCCTTGGATTCGTGAGCATGCTCAACGACATAGCCAGCGAGATGGTTTATCCCCTCCTCCCTATATTTCTCACCAGCGTTGTTAACACGCCTGTCGCTATAATAGGGCTCATTGAGGGGATAGCTGACGCCTCCACCAGCCTTCTTAAACTCCTCTCAGGCGTTTTATCTGACAGGCTTAAGAAGAAGAAGCTCCTCGTGATGACAGGATATTTCTTCGGCGCGATAGCAAAGCCGATACTTGCCCTCTCCCACACATGGCAGGCGGTATTATCCGCGAGGGTGATAGACAGGACGGGCAAGGGGATAAGGACATCGCCGAGGGATGCAATCATATCTGACTCCACAACAGGCATTAACAGGGGCATCTCCTTCGGGTTTCACAGGGCGATGGACAGCCTAGGCGCCTTCATAGGTCCATTGCTGGCGTTGCTTATACTCCAGCTCTCAAAGAACAACATAAGACTCGTGTTTATGATTGCATTCATCCCTGCTTTACTCTCCCTCTTCGTCCTCATCCCTGTTAAGGAGAAGAGATACAGGATGAAAAGGAGGGAGAAATTCGTGATGAGCAGGGGGGCAGTATACTTCCTCATCGTGCTCTTCATCTTCTCGGTAGGGAACAGCTCTGACGCATTTATCATATTAAGGGCGAAGCAGCAGGGGTTCTCAATAGTCTCTGTTATGCTCGCATACGCCCTGTTCAACATCATCTACTCCTTCAGCTCGACATTTGCGGGCATGCTTTATGACAGGATAGGCAGGATAAGGAGTCTGGCAATCGGATTCTCCATGTTCTCCGTCGCCTATTTCATAATGGCATTCTTCAAGGGCTACCTTATCTGGCTGATGTTCATCCTTTACGGGGTTGTAACTGCGATGATAGACGGAAACCTGAGGGCGTCTATGAGCAGTCTTTCAGGCAGGATGACCGGCACCTCATTTGGGGTGTTCCACGCTGTTAACGGCACAGGGGTTCTCGCTGCAAGCATAATAGGCGGCTTGCTCTGGCAGTACATCTCGCCTGCAAGTGTTTTTATATATGGGGCGATTACCTCCTTCTCTGCTGCTGCTCTTATAATGCTCACGCCAATGATTTTGGGGATGAACAGGCAGTACAAAAAGGCGGGGATGGTAAAATGAGATTTGCCCATATTGCGGATTCCCACATAGGTGGGTGGAGGGACGAAAGAATGAAGAGGCTTAGCAAGGAGTCCCTCAGCTTCGCGATTGATGAGATTATAAGGAG
>WALR01000098.1 GCA_015522765.1 Candidatus Woesearchaeota archaeon
CCCTATCTTCATCATAAGATGGAAAAACCCCCCTCAAACAATAAGTTAAGGAAGGGCCTGCATGTAATCATCCTGGGAGGCACGATTGACTTCGACATCAGGGCGGCAGGCCTCATCTCCTTAAAAGTCGTTGACAAGCTCACCCCCAGAGAGACCTCTGCAATACCATTCTTTTTATCCCAACGCGTAAAATACCCCCCTAATGAGATAGTATTCACGAGGGTGGCGCTTAAGGACAGCAGAGACCTCACAAAAGGGGATATGACAAGGCTGGCAGAGGAGATTGAACACAGCCCCTTCAAACGCATACTCGTAACAATGGGAATAGTGGGAATACACAAAACAAGAGACTATCTCAAAAAGCACCTTAAAAATTCAGATGACAAAATAATAGGTATCGTCGGCTCCTACCTCCCGCTCTCAGCCTACCAATCAGACGGAGGGTTTCACATGGGCTTTGCAATCGCATGGATGCAGCACAAAAAGCCCGGCATCTACTCATTCCACCCGGATGATAACAGAAGGAAGATAAAAGAGGTGTTCAGGGACACTGTGATAATCATGACAGGAGGCACAATAGACTCGGGATTCAATGAACAGCACGATACAGCAAGGCCCTACGAACATTCCATGATTCCCTCCTACTTCAAGAACTCCCTCGGAATCAGCTTTCCGGAGCCAGAACTCATATTCAACGAGGTCTGCATGAAGGACAGCAGGGATTTAAGCGAGGAAGATATCCATTCCCTCTTTGAGAAATCAAAAAACCTCAGCCACAAGCGCCAGATTATTACTATAGGGACATATGCTCTTCCTGACATAAGCAACAGGATAAAGTATCTGATGCAGAAAGGAGAGATGAAAAAGAATACGGTAATACTGGTAGGCGCGATGGTGCCTGAAGATGTCCTGTTCAATGACGGCTGGTTCAACCTTGGCTATGCAATTGGAAAGATAGACTCCCTAAAGAGAGAAGTTGCCGTCTGCATGCACGGATGGGCGTCGCCCCCTGAGAATGTAATGAAGCAGCTCCACGAAGCAAGATTCCGCCTTTATAACCCTGATTTAAAGCTGTGAAATATGATGACTTACCGCTAATCTTACCGGCTTCCTGCTTACAGGTTAAATCCGGCGCTTAACTTATCCCGTCTGCCTCTTCCCCTCCTTTGCGTAGTCATATTCAAACAGCTTCCTGAGTTTCTGAGCCTTTTTCTCGCCTATCAGCCCAACCTCTTTAAGCTCCTCCTCATTGGCGTTCACAATCCTCCTTATGCTGCCGAACCTTTTTAACAGCGGCCTAGCAAGCATTCCCCCTATCCCTGGAAGTGAGCTCACAACATAAAAGACCTGTTCGGCCATGCTCCTCGGCTTGAGCGCGTGGGGGCTGTACGACTGGGATGACGCCTCCTGCTCCCTCCTTGCCATAGCGATGATTATTCCTGCGCTTTCAGCAGGCGAAACAGTCCTTATTAAGGGTATGCCGAAGCTCAGCACAATCGTCGCAATCATCCCCTGAATTGCGTTCATATGAACATTCCTGACGCTGTAGATATCCTCTTTTCCCTCTATAATAATCACCGGCCTCTCAAATGCCTCTCTGAGCTTCTTGGCCTGCTCGAGCAGCCTCCCGTCAATTATGCTATCGACAAAGTCCTTAACCGTCTTGTATTCAACCGCGACCCTTGAAGAGATTGCATAGTCCGACACCTCCATCCTTGTAAGCTCAACCTTCACCTCCCTGGAGATAAGCTCTTTAAGCAGGGGAGAGTTCTTCTCCCTGCTGTCAACATAAATGAAGAGGTTTTCCTCCCTCCTGAACTCTGTGAGGGGCTTCTCTTTCGCAACAGGGAGTGAGGGCAGCTCTTTCCTCACACTAGTCATAACCCTCTTCATCCGTTTCTCCTTGTTATACGCGCTCCACCTGTAAGCCTCGTCCCTTGTGTTCTTAGTCGAGATGATTATCACCCTGCCCTTCTTCTGCCTCCCGGTCCTTCCCCTCCTCTGAATCTGTCTTATAGCGCTTGGTATGGGCTCATAAAAAATCACTATATCAACCTCCGGGATGTCAAGGCCCTCCTCGCCAACAGAGGTCATCACAACTACATTGTACTTCCCCTCCTTGAAATCCCTGAGTA
>WALR01000099.1 GCA_015522765.1 Candidatus Woesearchaeota archaeon
CTTTTAAGTAGGCCCATCTGGACATTCTTAAAGCTCTCAATAAGCCTGCTGACGGTCGAGGGCTGCTCCTTAACCTCCTTAATCATGTAGTGGGGGAAGTCAGCCGCTCCTGAATCTTCCTCCTCAACATTAAATAGCGCCACCTTCTTATTTATCCGCCCGTTTAAAGAATAAAATGCGTATTCATCAGGGGTGATAACCGCAGATTCGTCGTCCTCGAAGAACACTGCTTTATTTGTGTACTGGGAGAAGCCGTATATGTCTGAGGCAAGGATGAAGCCGTCATCAAGGATCCCAAGGGCAAGCGGGGAATCCCTCTTAAGTGCATAAAGGGCATCAACCCCCTTAAGCATGACAATTACTGCAAATGTCCCCTTAACATGATTCATAAAGGATAACATCGCATCTTTCATCACCTGATTGATATCGTCCAGCAGTGACCAGTCTTCAATGCCCCTGTCAGAGGCCCTCTTACTGAGAAAATCCTCGAAGAAGTGGGGGATTAACTCGCTGTCGCTCTCCCCCTTGAACTCGTGCCCCCTGAGAGATTCCTTAAGCTCATCCGTATTTTCTATTATCCCGTTATGAACACAGAATATCCTGCCTGTGCAGTCGGTGTGGGGATGGGCGTTCTCAATACTAACGCCGCCATGCGTCGCCCACCTGGTATGGGCGATCCCCCTTTTTATGGTAGCAGTGGGAAGCTCCTCCCTGAGCTTATCAATTGAACCCACAACCCTCTTGAATATGCCTTTGTCAGCCGCCACCCCGCAGCTGTCGTAGCCGCGGTATTCAAGCCGCTTAAGGCTGCTCACAAGAAGGGCAAGGGGAAAATCCCTTTTCTTTATCACACCTATTATTCCACACATTTTCACTCCTTATCCTTCCTGACCTGCTCGCCGGGCAGGGTTGATGTAAAGGGCCAGAGCTTCCTGCCGGGATAGATGAGAGTGTTTATTCCCAGACGGACTCCCCCGCCGATTATTGCGCCGAGCTTCCTCCTTCCTGTATCAATGAGAACGCCCTTAACCATGCTCCTGACATTTCCGCTGTCATGCCTGAGATTGGCAATGAGCGTCCCTGCCCCGAAATTCACATCATCAGCGATTACAGAGTCGCCTACATAGGAGAGGTGGCCTATCTTAACATCGTCGCCAATAACAGACTCCTTAACCTCAGAGGCGTTCCCCACCCTGCACCTGTCCCCTATTGAGGTGAAGGGCCTGATGTAGCAGTTAGGCCCTATATCGCATTCCTCGCCTATAAACACAGGACCCTCAATATAGGCGCCGGCTCTTATCAGGGAGCCCCTGCCTATGATGACCTCTCCCCTGATAACAGCGTTTTCCTCAACCCTTCCCTTATTAACACCCCTTAACCTGGATAAAATCTCCCTGTTCGCCTCGAGAAGAGACCATGGATAAACAATAGGAATCCACCCATTAGAGGGAACCACCCTTAACGGCTGCTGCTTATTGATACGAATAACCATTTCTGTGAGCTCGAACTCTCTCCTCTCGGAGAGGTGAACATCGAATCCGAAAACAGAGGAGGGAAGCAGATAGGCGCCTGTATTAACAACCGCGACTCCTTTTTGCATCCGGCGTGGCTTTTCAACAATCCCGCTGAGAACACCCCCTTCCTCTGATATAACCCCAAAGCTTGAGAAGTCTTTCCTCTCTCTTCCAAGTATAGAGGGCCCTGCCTTGATAAGCGCTTCAATGTCCTCCTTAAAATAAAGGTCATCACCCATGATGACAATGAAATAGTCCTCGCTGACACTTTCCTTAGCTAGCAGGAGAGCCCTGGCTGTTCCGTTCTGCTCCTCCTGAAACACCGTCTTTATGCTCAGAGAAAGCCTGTCCTTAAGCCCGGCAAGGAATGAAAGGAGAACATCCTTCTTATAGCCCACAACTACAATAATATTGCGTATGCCAGCATCAGCAAGCGCCCTTATGTTGTGCTCTATTATTGGCATTCCGGCAACCTTAAGCATTGGCTTCGGCAGGTTAAGGGTGAGGGGCAGCGTCCTGGTTGAACGGCCTGCGGCGAGGATTACCGCTGTCTCAGTCTTTGTGTAGGGACTCATTCAGCGCCACCTCCAAGTACGCTTATTATATCGCCAACCCTTTTCTTCCATTCAGATAATAGCTCTTCAGCACGCCCCGCCGAGGGGGCCTCTGCGTTTATCCTTATTAGGGGCTCTGTGCCGCTGGGTCTTATGAGCACCGCGGAATCTCCGGACACGATTCTTATTCCGTCGACAAATGAGAGCTGAGCGCCTTCAGGCACTTCCTCTCTTATTTTTTCCATTGCTGCATTCAGGATATCCCGGCCGCATCTGACCTTTGAGCGCATGAGGAAGGACTCAGGAAGCTCTGAGAGGATAACTGAGAGAGGCCTGCCATCCTCCTCTAGGAACTTAAGGGTTTTTATAATTGCGAATATCCCGTCAGGCCAGAAGCCCCATTTGGGAAAGATGAAGCTCCCGCTGGGCTCGCCCCCGAACGCTCCCCCTGCCTCGTAGAGCTTATTGGCAACATCAACATCACCCACCCTTGTCCTTATAACATTCAATCCAATTCTCTCAAATATCATTGATGCATCAACGGTTGTGACAATCCTTTTTATGCCGCTCTCCCTGGCCATGTTTAGGGAGAGCCAGGCAAGGAACCTGTCGAAGTTGCACACCTCGCCCTTTTCATCAATCACGACAAGCCTGTCTGCATCGCCGTCATGGCAGAATCCTATTGAAGCCCCCTTCTCCCTGACGATGCGGGAGGTCTCTGATAAATTCTGGGGGTTTGGCTCAGGCTGCCTGTTGGGGAACCTGCCGTCAGCCACATCATTGATGGCGGTGACATCATAATTAAGCCTTCTCAATATAAGGGAAGATATTCCCCTCGCGGCCCCGTTGGCGGCGTCAACAACCACCCGCATCCCGCCTTTAAGAGAGGCTGCCTCCTTAATGATTCTTTCTGTGTAGGGGGCTGAAACATCATAGTAGTCCAGCGAAGAGGAGGCAGACTCCCATGAGTAAGAGGGGAAGCTGCCCTTAATCAGCATCTCCTCGATTTTTCTCTCGACTGTTCGCGGGATTGCTCTTCCTTCATTGTCCCACACCTTAAAGCCGTTGTAATCAGCGGGATTGTGGCTTGCGGTAATCATCACGCTTGCGGACATACCGAGCTCTCTTGTCCCCCAGCAGAGGGCTGGTGTTGGGGCAATCTCGAAGTCTGTTAGTGAGGCTCCACCCGAGAGAAGCCCTGAGATAAGGGCATGCTTAAGCACAGAGGATGTTATCCTCGTATCAGAGGCAATGGCAATGCCCCGGAATCCCAGAGAGACTAATGCTCTGCCCAGCCTTAATGCAAGTTCGGGGGTTACCTCACTTCCGAACACTCCTCTTATGCCTGAGGAGCCGAATAAACCCCTACTTTTATTTTTAGCAGCCTGTTTTTCCATTTGCGGACAAATGAGATGCTCTTTTTTAAGTTTTATTCAGAAAATATTGGTAACAAAAATAAATAACACATGTTAAGCAGGGTTTAACTCCTGTTATATCGGGGTTTGCTTAATTATCTTGTTTATAATTCCTTTTTATCCTTTTTTATTGGCTCTTAAC
>WALR01000100.1 GCA_015522765.1 Candidatus Woesearchaeota archaeon
GCCTGCCTCACAGGAACGCCGTTTGCCGCCTGCTGGAAATAGTAAGCGTATGGCGTCTTGTCTATGAGGGGGGAGAGCTCGTCAACCCTTGGCAACGGATGAAGTATCTTGAGGCTCTCCTTTGCTCCCTTAAGGCTCTTCTTTGTAAGCCTGTAGGCGCCCTTCACCCTCTTGTAATCCATTGGGTCAGGGAAGCGCTCCGCCTGTATCCTTGTTGCATAAATAACATCAAGCCCAGGAAGCACACCGCTTAAACTATCAATAACTTTGAAGCTTATCTTCTCCTCTTCCAGCTCGCCGATTATGTCATCGGGAAGCTCAAGCCCAGGGGGAGAGACAAAGTACATCTTCGCCTTAAACATCGCCATAGCCCTCACAAGGCTGTGGACCGTCCTTCCATACTTCAGGTCCCCAAGGAATCCTATGGAGAGTCCATTGAGCATGCCCTGCGCCTCTCTTATCGTGTAGAGGTCGAGAAATGTCTGCGTCGGATGCTGATTAGCGCCGTCACCCCCGTTTATCACCGGCACATCAGCCACTTCTGATGCAAGCCTTGCCGCACCCTCAAGCGGATGCCTCATCACAATAACATCTGCATACTTAGAGATTATCCTTATAGTGTCAGCCACTGACTCGCCCTTTGAGACAGATGACACATGGGCATCAGAAAAGCCTATTACGCGGCCGCCGAGCCTTGTCATCGCCGCCTCGAAGCTCAGCCTCGTCCTCGTCGAAGGCTCAAAGAAAAGTGTCGCCAGGATTTTATCCTTGAGAATGCCCTTGAATCTGCCGCCGCCCCTCTTAATCCTCTCTGCAGTGTCAAGTATGTGGAGTATCTCCTCCCTGGAGAAGTCCCTTATAGAGATTATGCTTCTCCCCCTGAAAGGCATTTTGCCCCTCAAAGAGTCAGAGCCTTTACCCATTAATTTCACCCCCTGCTTATTGCTCCTTTCTTGAAAGGTACTCGTCCCATGAAACTATTCTTAAGTCCCCCCTCTTCTTTATTGCAATAGCATGTATAAAAATCTTTGCCAACTGAAGGTTAGTTATAAGCGGGATTGAAAAGTCAACAGCCGCCCTCCTCATCATATACTCATCCTCAATAACCTGCTGGAAGTAGTGGTCTGTTATGTTTATGACCATCTCGACAAGCCCCTTCTTTATTATGTCAATCACATTCTCCTTCTTCTTCTCCCTCGCCTTAAAGGCAAATTCGCAGTTTATCCCCTTATCCTTAAGGAACAATGCTGTATGCTCTGTTGCGTATATCCTGAAGCCGAGATTCATCAGGAGCCTGGCAGACTCAAGGAACTTAACCTTGTTCTCATCTCCGCCCAGGCTGAGGAGGACGCTCTTCTCAGGGATCCTTATCCCCGTGGCTATAAGCGACTTAAGGAGAGCTTCCTCCATGTCGTCGCCGAAGCAGGCAACCTCTCCTGTGGATATCATCTCAACATCAAGGACAGGGTCCGCCCCCTTAAGCCTTGAGAAGCTGAACTGGGGGGCCTTCACACCCACATAGTCAATGTCTATCGTGTTAAACCTCTGTTTTATATGCCCCCCCATCATTATTTTTGTAGCAATCTCTATGAAGTTATATCCTGTAGTCTTAGATGAGAATGGAAAGCTCCTCGAAGCCCTGAGGTTGCACTCAATCACCTTTATCTTGTTCCTCTTTGCTATGAACTGGACATTAAATGGCCCGCTTATCCTCAGCTGGTGTGCAAGACTCCTTGCAACCGCCTTTATCCTCCTTATCGTCGGCATGTAGCTCCTCTGGGGGGGAAGAGCCATTGTTGAGTCGCCGCTGTGCACCCCTGCATTCTCCACATGCTCAAGTATAGACCATATGACAAGTCTTCCATTGTCAGCGATAGCGTCTATCTCTATCTCCCTCGCGTTTGTGTAGAACTTGCTTATGACAACAGGGTGCTCCTTAGAGATTATGGACGCCCTCTTAAGGTATTTCTCAAGACTTGCATCATCCTGGGCTATGCTCATCGCACTCCCTGAAAGAACATAGCTCGGCCTAATTAAAAGGGGGTAGCCAACTTTCCTCGCGAACCTCTTAACCTGCCTCATACTCCTCGCCTCAATCCACTCGGGCTGGTCAACACCAATGGAATCAAGCAGGTCGGAGAACCTGTTCCTGTCCTCAGCCCTGTCTATGTCGCCTGCCCGCGTGCCAAGTATATTCATTCCGGCATTGCTGCACCTCATGGCGAGGTTGTTCGCTATCTGGCCCCCAACAGCAAGTATTATTCCAATAGGCTTTTCAAAGTTGTAGATGTCCCTTATTGTCTCGAAGCTTATCTCGTCAAAGTAGAGCCTGTCGCACATGTCGTAGTCCGTGCTTACAGTCTCAGGATTGTAATTGACCATTATCGCAGAGTAGCCCATCTTCCTCAGGGTAATCACAGTATTAACAGCGGACCAGTCAAACTCGACGCTGCTCCCTATCCTGTACGCCCCGCTTCCAAGGACAATCACTGACCTCTTCCCCTTACTAACATCACTCTCCGAGCCGTTATATGTCAGGTAGAGGTAGTTTGTCCTCGCAGGGAACTCTGCAGCAAGGGTGTCTATCTGCTTTACCACCGGGAATATGCGGTTCTTCACCCTCAGCCTCCTTATCTGCTCCTCGCTCCTGGAGGTGAGGGCTGCAATCTGCTCATCGCTGAACCCGAGCCTCTTCGCCTCTAACAGAGCCTCCCTTGTCAGGCGCTTTTTTATCCTCTCAGCCAACTCAATTATGTTCCTTATCTTATCTATAAACCAGGGGTCTATCCCGCTAAGGGAGCTTATCCTGCCTGTCTGCCATCCCTTCTTAATAGCAGAGGCAATTATGAAAAGCCTGTCCTCTCTCGCAGTGGCGAGACCTTCCCTTGCCTTCTCATCATCAATCCCGAGGGGCGTTATCCCCCTCCACCCCTTGTTTATCATTCTCACAGCCTTCTGGAGCGCCTCCTCAAATCTTCTCCCAATAGCCATGACCTCGCCGACAGATTTCATCTCTGAGCCAAGGCTCTTATCAACCTTCTTGAACTTCGAGAGGTCCCACCTCGGAATCTTAACAACGACATAGTCAAGCGCAGGCTCGAAGAAAGCAGAGGTGACGCCTGTGACAGTGTTCTTTAATTCAGGGAGGGAATAGCCAAGGGAGAGCTTGGCAGCAATGAATGCAAGGGGGTAGCCTGTAGCCTTTGATGCAAGCGCAGAGCTCCTAGAAAGCCTGGCATTAACCTCTATGACGGCGTACTCCCCGTCCTTAGGGTTAAGGGCGAACTGGATGTTGCACTCCCCAACTATTCCAAGCGCCCTTATGATTCTTAATGAGAGCCCCCTTAACCTGTGGTACTCCTCATTGCTTAATGTCTGGCTTGGCGCAACGACTATGCTCTCGCCCGTGTGCACGCCCATAGGATCAAGGTTCTCCATGTTGCAGACGGTTATGCAGTTGTCATTCCTGTCCCTCACAACCTCATACTCTATCTCCTTCCACCCCTTAAGGTAGCGCTCTACGAGCAGCTGATTTGTATGGGCGAATGCCTTTGATGCGAGTATCTCAATCTCCCTCTTATTATGCGCAATACCTGAGCCAAGGCCGCCCAGGGCATAGGCTATCCTTATGAGGACTGGGTAGCCCATTGCCTCCGCAGCTCTCACCGCCTGCTGAGGGCTGTTTACGGGCACACTATCAGGCACATTTATGCCGAGCAACTTAAGCCTGTTCTTGAACTTCGCCCTGTCCTCTGTCGTGATTATTGATTCAGCAGGGCTTCCGAGAACCTCAACATTGTATCTCCTGAGGACTCCCCTCCTGTAAAGCTCAACCCCGCAGTTAAGCGCGGTCTGCCCCCCGAATGATAGCATTATTCCGTCGGGCTTCTCCCTCTTTATAACCTCCTCTGCAAAATAGGCGTTCACAGGAAGAAAATACACCCTATCAGCCATCTCCTTAGATGTCTGGACGGTGGCAATATTGGGGTTTATGAGTATTGTCTTAATATTCTCCTCCTTCAAAGCCTTTATGGCCTGGCTTCCCGAGTAGTCAAACTCCCCTGCTTCGCCTATCTTGAGGGCTCCTGAACCGAGTATAAGCACCTTCCTAATCCTTCTTCCCATTCTTTATTACCTTTGTGAATATGTCAAATATAAAGGAGGTATCAAGGGGGCCCGGGCTTGCCTCTGGATGGAACTGGACGGCCATGAAGGGCTTTTTCCTGTTGATTATCCCCTCATTCGTCCCGTCGTTTAGGTTGGTGAACCAGCTGGTCCACTCATCAGAGAGGGTGTCCTGCTTCACGGCGTAGCCATGATTCTGGCTTGTTATGAATGCTTTTCCCCTGTTGTCAATGCAGGGCTGGTTCTGCCCCCTGTGCCCGTACTTAAGCTTGTATGTTGAGCCGCCCGCCGCAAGCGCCATTATTTGGTGGCCGAGGCAGATGCCGAAGAGGGGCTTCCCCTCCCTCATTATCTTATCCGCCTGATTTATTGTTGGCCTGCACACCTCGGGATTTCCAGGGCCGTTGGAGATGAGGTAGCCGTCAGCCCTTACACCTGAAGCGTCATAATCCCAGGGCACCCTCACAACCTCAACCCCCCTCCTGAGGAGCTCCCTTATTATGTTGTTCTTCACCCCGCAGTCGATGAGGCACACCCTTGCGTGTTTCCTTTTTAATGGCTTGTATTCAACAACCTCCTCTGTGGAGACCATGGCGACGAGGTTCTCCTTGTCAAGCTCTCTGAAAGGGACGTCCTTCCCTATGACTATCTTGCCCGCCATGACGCCCTTCTCCCTGAGCTTCCTCGTAAGCATCCGTGTGTCTATGCCTGTTATTGCCGGGACGCCCTCACGCCTAAGCCACTCTGCGAGGCTCTCCTTTGCGTCGTGATGGCTGTATTCCTCAGAATAATCAGAAACCGCTAAGCCAGCCAGGTGGATATGCTCTGACTCAAACCACTTCAGAATTCCCTGCTCCCTCTCTGGCGGGGGAACGCCGTAGTTCCCTATTAAAGGGTAGGTTAGAACAAGTATCTGGCCCTTGTAAGAGGGGTCGCTGAGGCTTTCAACATAGCCGCTCATCCCTGTATTAAAGACAACTTCTCCTGAAGAGGATAGCTCTGCACCAAATGAATAGCCATTAAATGAGGAGCCGTCCCTGAGAACAAGCCGGGCTTTAACCCTGCCCTTTCTTCCTTTTGATAACTTCAGCATCCTAAAAAAGAAAGTGCCTCTGAGCTAGTTTTTAAGCTTTATTGTTATGAATCCCCTGTTTCGGATTATTAGGGTTTTTGCCGGGACAAAGAGGAAAACTATATAAGCTCTCCGCCCTTCCTATAAGTGATTTTTAATGAGGATTGACACAGGAATAGGATTCCTTAACGAGCTGCTTAAGGGCGGGTTTGAAGACGACACCATAAACACAGTTTTTGGGCCTGCGGGCAGCGGAAAGACAACCACAATGATGTACTTTATGATAAGACACGCCCTCGAGGGGAAAAAGGTCTTATACATAGAGACTGAGAGCGGGTTCTCAACAGAGAGGCTGCGCCAGATAACACCGGATTACAGCGAGGTCCTCAAGAGGATAATCTTTCTTAAGCCGGTCTCGTTTGATGAGCTAAGTAGGATTCTTGAGAAGCTTAGAGGCGAGATTGACAAAAGTGTTTACGCCCTCATCATTGACTCAGTAGGCACACTCTACAGATATGAACTTGGAAAAAAGGACAACTTTGAGATGAACAGGCTGCTTGGCGTCCAGCTGAGCTACCTCTCAGAGATTGTGAGGAAGCAGGGCGTTCCTGTACTGCTCACAGACCAGGTGTACTCTGATGTTGTCAGCGGAGGAATCTCCAGGATGGTCGGCGGGGATGTCATCAAGTACACAAGCAAGCTTATAGTTGAGCTCAAAAAGCTGAAGGACAACAAGAGGCAGGCATTCATCTACAGGCACAGAAGCATAGCTGAAAAGGAGAATATCTGCTTCAGGATAGTCCAGGAGGGCTTTGTTGCTGACAGCTGATTACTCTTCTGTGAAATCCTCTATTGTGTATTTGAAGTCATCATCCTTGGCTATTGCCCCCCTATTCTTAAGGTACTCCCTTGCAAGTATGAAGTACACTAAGCCGAGGCTCTTCTTCCCTTTGTTATTGCAGGGGACGACGAGGTCTATGTAATTCGTCTGGTTGTTCGTGTCGCATAAGGCGACTACAGGTATGCCCTCCCTGAAGGCGTCCATCATCACATTCCTGTCAGGCCAGCTGTCTGTGATAAGAACTATCTTTACCTCCATAAATGTCTTAAGGTTGGGGTTCGTTATTGTCCCTGGGGGGTATCTCCCTATGAACGCCTTTGTCCCTGTTGCCTCGGAGAAAGCCCTCACGGACTTCCAGCTGTTCTCCCTCCTGCCGACGATAAGTATATCCTCAGGGTTGTACCTCGAGAGCATCTTGGCGGCAATCCTCAGCCTTCTGTCAATCTTCTGAACATTAAGCACTGAGAGGCCGTCCCCCCTCGTCTTGTATATGAAGTTCGCCATGTACTTTGTCTTAAACTTCGTTCCTATGTGGACGCCTGCCTTAAGGTAGATGTCCTGCGCAACCAAAAAATCCTCTTCCATGAGTATCCCTCCTTAATCATATAATCAGCAAGCAGAATAAAAAGACTGCTGCTTATTATCGCCCGCAGCAACGCATGGGTCCGCTTAAGCGCCCTCCCCTATGCCGGGCTTTTATCCCTGGGAACACTCCCCTGTTTTTAAATGTTTGTGAAAATTTTCCGCTTAAGAATAAAAGGGTGTTATTCAAATCCGAGGAACTTGATAGCTTTGTTTAAATCATTTGAGTTGATTATGAATATTGTGTCTGTCCAGCAGGAGAGGAACTCATATATGTTCACTCCGTTCTCTGCAAATAATGAGGTGAGATATGCTATCACGCCGGGGATGTTCTCAATCTCTTTTGGCGATTTAATATTTATAAGCACCATATTCTTATTTTGTTTTATTATTGACGATTTAAGGGTCTTTTCTATCAGCTGGCTGTATATCTCCTGAGTGATTATTGTATAATTGTCAGAGCCTTCAAGTACATAGGAGAATCCTGACTCCTTCTTTATCTTCAGCTGAATTCTGTCAACCAGCTCAAAACTGATGTTCTTCTCCACGATGAAAACCACAATCCTGTTCTTAAGCTCTATCTCCGAGCTTAGGAGGAGCTGTGA
>WALR01000101.1 GCA_015522765.1 Candidatus Woesearchaeota archaeon
GTTTATTGTGGTAGATGTAATTCTCATAGAACTGCCTCAAGAGAATAAAAAACCTGTTCTTCTCGAACTGCTTCTCATAGTCGGTCTCCACAAGCATATCTATTATCATGAGCATATTCCCCTTAAGAAACTTTTTCTTTTTTCCTTCATGGATAACCTCGACATCATCCGCCTCCTTTATATCAATAGATATGTCAACCCATACCCTCAAGTAGTGGGTGTCATTCCTGAAGCCATACCAGTGGAAAGAGCGCTCTTTTCCGTTCGTGTCAACATAGTGTTTGCCCTCCTGCCACTCAAACCCATGCTTTTGGAACCATTCCTTAACTGCAGCATACACGCTGTTAAAATCGAATATCCCCTTAAACTTTATTTTAGGGGCGGTTTCAGGACCCATTATGCTAAACTTTGGACACATGACTCAATAATCTGTTGGATAGTTAATAAAACTTTCTAAAACAAGCAGCCAGACAATCATGAATATTCAATTGTACCGTCAAGAAAGACCCCCTGGTAGAGCCTTACAGGCCTCCAGTCGTCGACTATAAGCTCTGCAGAAAGCCAGTCGGCAATCTCCTCAGGGTTACCGACAGTTGCGGAGAGAGCGATTATCTGCGCATTATTAAGCACCTTTCTAAGCAGGGTGATTATGATTTCTATGGTCGCACCCCTGCTCACATCGTTCATAATATGAATCTCATCGATAACAACAACCCCTACATCATATATCCATGAAGCCCTGTGTCTCAGAAGGGAATCCAGCTTCTCAGAGGTGGTTATAATCAGGTCATAACCCCCGAGCCGAGGCGAGGAGGAGTCAAAGTCCCCTATAGATTTAGCAACCCTTATGAATTTATACCTCTCCTTAAAATCAGAGTATTTCTCGTTTGCAAGAGCCTTGAGCGGCACTATGTACAGTGCCTTGCGTCCCTGCTCGATTATTGACTTAACCATGGCCATCTCGGCGATGAGTGTCTTGCCCGATGCAGTGGGTGTGCATACAAGAAGATTCCTTCCCTCAAGCAGCCCTTTCCTTATTGCCTTCTCCTGTGCGGGCCTTAATTTGGAGATGCGTCTGCTAATAGAATCATAAAGCGGCTTAGGAATCCTCTCCTTAATCTCCTCAATATCCATTGTCATCCCCCTCAGCCGAGAAAGCCCCTAATCCATCCCGCCCTCTCAATGTTCTCTGCTATAAGCTGAGGGTTGCCCCTCCCCAAATCTTTTCTTATAATGGAAGTGACCTTCTCATGCCCCCTGTTTATCTCATGCTCAAAGATTCCCTTCACATAATCAACCTCTCCCCTTAAATTTGGTGAGAGCATATCCATGTTATGCTCGTTGAGAAATGAAAGCGCATCTTTCATGTCATCATCAAGTGAGGGGTAGTACTCGCCTATCTTATCAATCTCCCTCTCTTTAAGAGCTCCGATACCGAATATCTCAGGCGGAATTCCAAGGCTGTAAAGAGAGGCGCAGAACTTTATAGCCCTGGGAAGCTTCACCCCGGAGGCAGCCCTTGAGTAGCCGAAGAGCCCTATGTGGAGCTTCCTCTTCCTCCTCTGCGGGATAAATGGAGATATCTTCTCAACAACAGAAGCGAGCTCGACGATGTCTTCTGAGAATCTCTCTCTAACCTTTTTTATTGCACTAAAAAGAAAATCCTCATCAATGCCTATTGCTTTATTAGGCGACTTTGTCTCGATACCCTCCACGGCATCCTTCACATCGTGCTCATCATAGTCATACTTGAAGGCAGACTGGAGGGTGAATGTGTGGACGCTTGGATAGCCTTTCATAGTCTTTTCATAATTGTCCGGCCTGAGGTTGCCCCTGAAGGGGGCGCTCCCGCTTCCCAGTATCGGCAGTATATCAATAGATAGCTCCTCCTCAATCCTGTTTAATCTTGAAAGCGCAATCTTATTCAGGAGTACAGCACTTAAGGAGCCATAGTTTAGTGCAGGGTCGCTCCTTGCAAGCCATATGCGCTGGTATTCAGGGGGTTTGGCACTGTTGATAATATCTGCAGCTATCCTATCTGCCGAGAGCATCGCCTCATATGTTTCAATAAGGGGGATAACCCTTATGGACTCTGGCAGGAACTGGCCAAGCCATTCTTTAACTGTGCTGTCTTTCCAGACTGTTTTATCGCTCTTTCCTATCACGAAATTCTTGTAGTAGCTCCAGACCTTCATTACTGAGTCGGCAGAGGTGACCATTGGCAGAGCAACCTCAAACACAGGGGGAGAAACATTCTCCTGGTAAAACAACCTTGCAGCGTCGTAACTCCTGGGGATTGAGTCGAGGCTCTCAAGGAGTATCTTTCCCTCCTGCTTCTCCACCTCGGGGTTTGGCAGCCGAAGGGTGAGAAAAAAGTCTTTCCCAAGGATGTGCTCATTAAAATAGGGCTCGTAATTGGAGAGCAGTTTTTTAACAACAGAATTGTCAACCTCTTTTCCCTCGAAGTCCCAAAGCTGTTCCCTTATCCCCAGGTGCGAGAACACATAAAAGGCCTCTCTCACCTCGTCCTCCCCCTCCATCACTGCCGACCTCGCGAAGAAGGGAAGCCTGACATTGTCGGGATGCTGGGTGCTCATGCACCTTGAGATTCTCCTTCCATTATAAACCCCCCTTGCCATAGT
>WALR01000102.1 GCA_015522765.1 Candidatus Woesearchaeota archaeon
TCTTTGTTGTGAAGAGCGAGGGGAAAACCCCTGACGAGAAAACCCTTAATGAGGCAGCGGTTGCGACAGCCTCTTTTAGCAGGGCATGGAAGAGGGGGATAAGCTACGCAGAGGTCTACTGGGTTGCTCCGGAGCAGGTAAGCAAGGAGGCAAAGGCAGGCGAATACCTCTCAAGAGGGGCATTTATGATTTACGGGAAGAAGAACATGATGAGGGCAACCCTTGAGCTGTGCGTCGGAGTTAAGGACGGCGTGTTCATCAGCGCCCCCTGCAGTGCGGTGGCTGAGCCCCTGTTCAGGATTCTGCCCGGCGATACAAAGGTGAGCGACGCCGCAAAGATGATAGCTAGAAAGATTAATTATAGCGATGTTGACGAGATAGTCAGGATGCTCCCTCCTGGGCCCTTATCGCTTGAACCTGTAAGGAAAGGCGTCAGAATCAGAAAGCAAGGCAAAAATTAAGGTGAGCCCGGGGGGATGTTCGTTCCTGAGAATTTCGAACCCCCGCCAGCCGGTCCGAAGCCGGCCGCACTTTCCGGATATCCATTATCCAGGCTATGCTACGGGCCCGCTAGGTGTATCCCCTGCTGATTTAAAAATCTTTGTGAATCTTTGTGATAAAGCTAAAAAGAAATTCAGTTGCCAGGTCCCTTAAACTCGATTGTCTCAGGGCTAATCTCCTCTCCCATTATTATCGCTGTGCTTTGAATCCTCCTGAGAAAGTGCTTAACCCTGCTTTCCTCTCTCCTGACAACATTAAACCTGCGCATTCTTTACTCGTTCCTCCTGAGTGTTATCTCTATAGTTGAAACCCTCACTGTCTTCCCCTCTTTATTCTGGAACTCCTCGCTGTTTATCCTTATTGCGTCGACATACACCTGTCCCTCGAGAAATCTCTTCGAGGCAACCTCAGCCACATCAACCGCGCGGCTTATGAACTTACCCCTCGCCTTAATAATCACTTCGTCGGCATTCTTTGTTGTGAACTGCATCACGACTCCTGTAACATAGTTCATAAAAGGCTTGTTCCCTATAAACACCGAGTTCTCCTCTGCCATTGCCTGCACCCCCTTATTCTCCTGTTGCCTGTAAAAAACAAAAAAATAAAATTAATCAAAAACAGTTTGGCCTTCTTATTCTCCTGAGCCAATCCTGAAAACCTTTGTTCCGCAATACGGGCATACCCCCTTCACCGCAGGTCTCCCGTTCTTAAGCACGACCTTCTCAGGATTCTTTATCTCTACCTTCTTCTTACATTTCACACAATACGCTTCTACCATTAAAATCACCTCTAATGCTTTTATCAGCTAAATAGCAGCTTTCTTTTTATAAATCTTTGTTTTTTCACCTAAATAATGCCGTGAATCAGGGTTTTTTAGAGTAAGATTTGTTCCTCTTAACGCTTATTTATGCTGTTTTACAAAAACTTTATAAATTTGGGAGTCCACTGACAAATTATGATTGTTGTGCGCGCGAAAATAAAGGATGTTGCAAACGATATGGGGCGCTTCAGTGTTTCCAGCGATTTTGCGGATGCGCTTGACGCCAAGGTCAAGGAGATTATAAGAGCCGCCTGCGAGAGAGCTAAGGCCAACGGCAGGAAGACACTTATGCCCAGAGATATCTGATTAGGAGAAGAAAAAACAGAAGCAAGAGTTGTCTCTCAGTTTTGCGCTCCTGAATTGCTTTAGAAGAGGGTTTAATATTCATATTCTTTTGTAAACTATGCGAATATTTTTAAACTTATAAGATTCTTCATTCATGCCGCGGTCGCATACGCAGTAACAAGGTTACTGGTCGCGCCCTTGGCATTTCGTTACACTCATGCCGCGGTCGCATAATCCGGTAGTGCGCCTGGCTCGAGACCAGGTTGGCGCAAGCCTCTCTGGGTTCAAATCCCAGCCGCGGCGTAGCGAATGTAATGAGTGAAATTGCAGAAGTTAAGGCATCAGGGTTTCTGCTATTATTAACATCCTCTGCCTTACGAAGAAGAGGTGGGCTGTTCCTTCTCCAGCCAGTAATTCCTCAATCCTTCTTTTAATTGCATAGTAGCCTTCCTCAATATCCCCCCTTAGAATAACTCTCTTGTAACTGTCATGGAGGGCATCCTTAACATTCTCAATAAGGGCCCTGACTGATTCTTCCCCTGTCTTTATAACCCCCACAATCCTGTACGCCCTTAACCATCCCCCGCATTCATCATCCATTCTGATTTTTGAGGATGTGAAGAACCATGTCTTATGGAAAAAGCAGGGCTTAGCATCCTTCAATCCTATTTCGTGGATAAGCCCAGCAGCGGAGAGGGCAGGGTCAATCTCCAGCAAAAAATTCTCTGGCGGATAAATCTTTCTTATGCCCCTGCTCCTCCCACGGACAACCCTGTTCTTGGGCAGAGTCACTGCGCTTACCTCTGATTTTCTCAGCCTACCGAAATAGGCGGTGAGCCTGTTGAGTTTTCTGTTAAGAGAGATGTATTCGAGCTCGTGGGGGGGCAGCTCATTAAGCATATTCCTATTTATCTGGGGGGGCAGCTCTATGGCAATATCCCTGAATAATGACACCATATACTTTATATTGGGGGTTATCTCCTTAAGTGTTCTTTTAGAGGATGATATGGGCCTTGAGGGATCGCAGAAATAGGCGTCTGCTTTCAATTTGCCAGCCTCTTCTGCATCTCCTACACTGAATAAAATGTTCTTTACTCCTGACCTCTCAGCGTTTTTTCCTGCGAACACAATCTTTCTCTCGTCTTTATCGATTCCCATGACCCTGTCCGCGACCCTTCCTAAAGCTATCGTCTGTATACCTATGCCGCAGCACAGGTCTGCGATAACACCCCTTCCCATCCTCTTGGCCCTGTACTCTGCAACACAGCTGTTCGTTGCAACCCTTAAATCCTCTGGGTAGAAGTAAAGCCTGTTGTCAATCTTTTTCTTGCGATTATTGGTTATTCTTGCCCTTGCAAACCTTATTACTACCTCTTTCTCCCCCTCTTTCCAGTAGCCGGAAACGCTCCTCATGGCTTTCTCAGTTGGGAGCCCCCTCCTAAGAATGTTCATTGCTTTATCAATATCTCTCTCAAGAAGGGACTGCTTTTTGAATAGCCTTTCATAGTTCATATCTCTAGTTTTCACCACCTTTTATATATTATTTGCTATAACCACCTGGAATGGCGTTCGTCATTGAGCATATGGACGGTCCCCTCTATGAGTGGAGCTTCATAGAATATAAGCATGCGGCTTCAGCCATCGGCAGGGAGGAGCTGTGGGTTACGAATCTGTCCAGGAGGGGTGTGGAGAGGATTTCCCCGTTCGCTTCCGCATACACAAAAAAGGCGCATCAGCTTCTCGATATTAACACCCTGTGCGTTCTCGATATTGACGCAGAGGAAACCCTTACACCTGCCAGGGCGTCCCGCTTTACCCATTTTGTTTTTGGTGGGATTATGGGTGACAATCCAAGAAAGCACAGAACATCATCTCTTATTCCGGGGGCAAAGAGGTTTAATCTCGGTAAAAGCCAGTTTACCACTGACACAGCGGTTATGGTGGCATATCTTATAAAGAAGGGGGTTAAACTCGGAGAGATGCACTTCGCCTATGAGCTGGAGGTTAATGTTGAGGAGGGCCTCTCCCTTACCCTGCCCTATCACTTTCTTGTTATTAAGGGAAAGCCATTTGTTTCTCCTGAATTAATAAGGCATATCATTAACTCCCACTCCTTCTGAGGAAAAATCATCACTATAAGAATCAGCTTTTTAATCTATGAGATGCATGCCCTTAAGAAAGGTGTAGGCTGAGTAGCTCGCAACAACGCCCTCTCCAACCCCTACTATTGCCTGCTTGAATCGTGTATCCACGCAGTCACCTGCTGCGAATACCCCCTCAACATTTGTCTCGGCATCCCTGTTTATTATTATCTCTCCCTTCTTGTTTGTCTTCACACCTATCTTTTCTGCCAGGGCTGTTAGGGGGATATGACCTATCTCCAAAAATATGCCGTCAATAGGGAACTCCCTGCTCCCGTTGTATTCCCTGTCAAGTATTGCTTTCTCAACGAACTTTCCCCCCTCTATCCTTGTTATGTTGGCATTGTTGATTATCTCTATCTTGCCCTCGTCGACGAGTTTCATAACCCTGTCATAATTGACCGGCTCAGCCCTTATCTTCTCTCGCCTGTATATTATGTATACCTTTTCAGCGAACTGGGTTAATACAAGAGCCTCTTTAGCGGCTGAGTCAGAGCCGCCTACAACCGCCAGCCTCTTTCCCTTGTAGAAGGGTCCGTCGCACAGGGCGCAGTAATGAACCCCCTTATTGGCGTACTCCTCCTCTCCAGGAACGCCAAGCTTCCTCACCTTGGTCCCTGTTGCAAATATTATGCTCTTAGCCAGATACTCATTGCTGAGAGTCTTAATCCTGAATTTGAATCCGTCTTTTCCCTTGACTTTTTCAACAGCCTCTACCTTCTCATTCATTATCTTTGCGCCCGCCGCCAATGCATGCTTTCTAAGCTTCTCTGCGAGTTCTGAGCCGGTAAGCTTCTCAAATCCAGGGTAATTCTCGACTATATCTGTAAGAATAATCAATCCGCCAAGGGATTCTCCAATGATAAGGGTTTTCATGTTGAATCTCGCGGCGTACATGCCCGCAGCGAGACCTGCGCATCCCGCGCCGATTATCACAAGGTCTTGCATTGAGTCCTTGCTTTTATTGGTGTCTTCTCCTGCTGCGCCGCCTATGCTCGTAAGAGGAATGTTTATGTCCATCCAGTCAGGAATAGCCAAGTGGTTTAAAAAATTTTCTATGCGTAAATAAGGCAAGATATTTATAGCCGGAAGGTTCTCAGTGTGAAAGGATGATTGCGGAGCTGAGCTACAATTTTGTTTTTCTCCTAATCGGGCTCTTCCTTGTTATACTCAGCTCTAATCTTGTGGTTAAATATGCGAAGATTATCTCTGACTATTTAGGGATATCGCACACATTCATAGGGCTCACAATCCTTTCAATAGGCACCTCCCTCGCCGAGCTGGGCACCCAGGTGGGTGCGAGCATAGAGATACTTAAGGGGGTGGACCTGTCAGGGATAGCAGTGGGCACCAATGTGGGTTCAAATATTATCCAGATAAGCTTTATAATGGGCATTGTCGCTTTCTTCCATACGCTGAAAGCAGACAAGAAATTCCTCAAGGTGGACTACCTCTTTATGCT
>WALR01000103.1 GCA_015522765.1 Candidatus Woesearchaeota archaeon
GGCGCTACTAAAAACGCACTCAAGAACGCAGGAATGGATAGTTCAAATGCAGCTACATGGTATTTTAATAATCAGGTTTATTTCCCAGGCGGCAGACCTGCTGGCAGGTATACTGATCTTTCAGTAGGCAAGGGCGCTAAATCTGCATGGGACCTTAAGGCTGTAAAGGACACTTCTACGACTGTTGTTCTTCCAGTTATGGTGCAATCCACAGCGACATACACATCAAAAGTTCGCACTAAATTGGTGGTTGATGTATTTGATGAGAAAGGAAACCTGCTAGCAAGTGATGTGATAGATACATCAGAGTGGCGGGATTTGCCGAGCGCAGCAACAATAGTAACTGACACAAAGCCATTAACAGCAGTCCTAAGTTTCGGTGAAGCCAAGAGTTACAAATTGCCTACTACTCCATATGGCAGTGTAGGGGTAAGGATTAACACAGGACAACCTGTCAAATACCATCTAAAATTAAACAAAGGTAAATAAGGAAGATGAGAATAAAGAAAAATCTTAAGGAACAGAAGTGGATTGCCACATTCATAATCTACTTGATGATTACCCTAATCTTTTATTCCTCAGTGGTGTTTGCAACTGCATCAGGGGTGCAGACGGCATCCACAGACTACAAGTCTGAAGTGGTGCATCCATCTGGTGATATGGTCCTTAACATTCCTCTCCTTTTAGTTCCAGGGAGGAGTGGCAATGGCTATCCGATAAGCCTCACCTACACCGGCGGGGGGGGTATCAGGGTAGGTCAGAAGGCAAGCTGGGTTGGCTTGGGATGGTCTCTCGGCGCAGGAGAGGTAAGCAGGATAGTAAGGGGCATACCTGATGATGTTCTTGCTCCCTCAAAAATAGGCTCGAATGTTTATATTGCCTGGAAGCATACCTCGAAGGATGAGACTTGGATTGGAAGGAAAATTCTTAACATCCTGCCTGCAATTATTGTTGCTATAATAAGCATAATCGTAGGCGACGCTGTGGATGCGGGTCACGCCTTCATATCCCTGACATCAGCTATGGTAGGATTAGCCTCTACTGCGATAAACTATGTGCTCTATGACCAATCAGGCCCTTTATTCAGCTGGTGGGACGCAATCACTCTTTTCAGGGGGGCGTACGGCACACTTTATTATGGCTTCAATATGGGCAAGGACCTGGTTCCAACAATGGTTGAACTAAAAGCAGTGATAAACCTTTATGGTTTGTATGGAACCGCTAAGTCCACCTACCAGATTTATCAATATCTCTCTGGGAGACAACAGGCAACCTATTCTTCAAAGGCGCTTAACCCCTATCAGAGGGGTGGTTTCCTCTATCAGCCAGAATTGGGCGAGATTGTTAAGAAGGATAGCGCTCTTAGCAATGATGGAGGGAAGCCTGATATTTACACTTTGTCATCCTCAAGGGCAAGCGGGAGGATGTTTATCGCTTCAAAAGAGATTAAGGATAGGCCTCTTTCAAGGCATCTGAGCCATGATGACGCACAGTTCTACCTCGAGAATACACCCTCTCTTCATGCTGTAAAAATAGATTTTTATACAAGGATTCCACATTTTTATATGAGTAATGATATTAATGGGAACCCCTCTCTTCCAGATCCCACATCATGCACTGGATACAACCCTAAACTGTATGACCCCTTTGCACTTAACGATGCAGGTGTTACACTAAGTAATACCAAGAAGTCATATGCGGAAGCAATGTATAAGGCGCATCTGTGCAAGTTCATGTCCGGCGACATAGATATGTTTGTCGTCACCCTGAATGACGGCTCAAAGCTTGTTTTCGGAGACCCAGAAGTGGAGGGGAGCATAGAGAGGGTTATGAGGGAGAACTCTCTTATGAAGATGGATTTTCCCAAAACAATAGTTGATGTTGTCACTCTAACAAACATTGGATTATACTTCCTCTTCTTCAAGTCGATAAGACAGCAGTATCCAAAGGACTGGAAGCTCACAGCGATGCTCTCCTCTGATTATGTTGACGGCAGTCCAAATAAGGACCTCAACCCATTGAACAGCAAGGGCTCAAATAAAGGCAACTGGGTTGCCTTCACATATGCCTGGGACTATGATGATGACAGTCCTGAGGGAGGGTATTACAATACAGGAAGCACCTATAACGGAAAATTCAAGCCTATGAGTGCGGGCAGTTATGAATGGAAGACATATTCCGGAGGAGTGGAGAGAAGGTCCCATCTTAAGACAATTGAAACGCCGATATACAAGGCAGAATTTGATGTATCTGAGAGAAAGGATGAACTCGAGCCAGAACCGTTCTCAGAGATTAAGTTTATGAATCCAGGTTTATATCCTTTATCCCAGAGTGAGCTTAACGATTTCTTCAGCACTTATATGGGATGGGATATGATAAATGTTAATCATCAGACAAACGCCCAGATGGCTGCATATAGGGAATTTAATTTCGGCCAGCACCGGGCAGTCCACCACCCTGTGAAGCTCGATTCAATAAAGGTTATCAACAAAGAGACTGGTAAAACAGAGGCCTCTGTTTTCTTTAATAAAGGGGTAAGTGAGGATATGCAGTACAGCCTTGCACCGCATTCCCCCAGAAGTGAAGGCGGCCTATATAAGGGAAAGTACACTTTAAGGAATGTTGTTGTTTGCAATGGGGATGGGAGCGACGATGCAAAATGCACCCCCCCAATAAAGTTTTATTATGGTGCAGAGGATAAGGAAGAATGCAATGACAAGCATGAAACAAAGACTCTTAACCCGTTGCCTGCTACTAAGGCAAAACCTGAAGGGGCGCTCCTATTCAACAAGGCGTTTAAGGATATGGGCATATGCATGCACCACCCACAGATTCGTGTCTCTTTTAAGGTGGATTCCTCAGAGAATGGAAAGTGGGGGCACAGTGCTTGCGGATGGATTGAAGTAGCTAAGAAAGGCGGCACACCTTTCTTTACCTCGGGTCTTAAGTGCTCGAATGGTAAGAAAGCAGTATCTTTCCTATTCAACCCAGGAAGATACCCCTTCGAGGATATGAATCTTAAGGTAAAGGGTTATATCTGCGGCAATTCAAGTAATCCTGAGCATCACTTTATCCCCTGCAAGAAATATGATGTCCATCCCAACAGCATGGTAAGGATAAAGGATTTGAAGATTGAGACTCTTCCCACAATTGGCTGGGACAACCCAAGCGCGGACGACGACCAGAGAGACGCGTTTGGGATGTTCTACATGGCAGGCACCCCTCATCATAGGAACGGGCCCTCCCTTTATGATTCAAAATTCATTAAAGACGGTTATATAATGCCTGATGCATGGGTGCTTAAAAAAGTAGAGTTTGCGACAGGCGCCTCTATTTCATGGAGGTACGAGCCTGACACATGGTTCACCTCAAGGGGGGATGCAAATCATCCGCTCTTCGGGAGATACAAGAATTACTATGCATACTACAGACACAGGAATGACAATCCTGATGCCCATTTATGCGAGGACAATTACGGCGGGGGTCTAAGAGTAATAAATGCATGGAAATGCGATGCCCTTGGCAGATGCTTTAATACCAATTATGATTACACCCTGTATGACCCTGAACTTGGATGTTATAGGAATTCAGGAGCTCTGGACAGCGTTCCTTTCTCAACAACATTTTTAGACGATATTGACATAAGGAGGCCCGGCCACATGGGCTCGCCTTATGGGACAGGCTCCTTATTCTACAACAAGGTTACAACAAGAGAAGCAGGTAAACACATCTATACAGACTACTATTATTTCACTGTTGACAGCACCCCTAAAAACACCCATGGCGCTACAGATGTGCCAATGGAGGATGAATTCGGGAATATAAGCGTCAGGAATTACGATGAGCTGGGAGGCTACGCTAATACCCCCCAGCCCTGGAAGAGGGGGCAGGAGTATCTCATAAGGAGCTATTCTGATGACAAATCTCTTGGGGATAATGGTTTATTATACGAGATATCAAGGGCTTTCAAGTCCAGGGAACACTTAAGAATTTATATGGGTGACGAGGTGATATCTACCAC
>WALR01000104.1 GCA_015522765.1 Candidatus Woesearchaeota archaeon
ATACATTATTTATCCTCTTTTACCTCTAAATCGCCATGTGTGACCTCATTAAGCCTGTCTATTAATTCCTGGCTTATCCCTGATGTCGCCTCTACTTTAACCCTTAATGAGCCGTCATTGAGCCATTCCTCTGATTTGGTCTCTGTAAGCCCCTTTATTATCCCGTACGCCTTTCCGCTGAAAGAAGCAGGGATTATCAGCGTAAGCTTCTTTGTCTCAAACCTCAATGGAAGAATTGCCCTTATCCTCTTAACAACATCATTAAGCTGCTCATCCGCACTCTTTCTCTCGTCAATGATAACCCTCGCTTCCTCAAGGGCCGCCTCTATCCTTGAAGCCGGATGGGGAGCATTTGTTCCCGGGTCTATGGCATTCTCATGTATCATCTCAACTATCCTTCTTCTCTTTTCCTCTCTCTCCTTCCTCCTGTAATCCGCATTTAGCTGAACCTCTCCTTTATGGAGTATTATCTCTGCTATCTTGTTAATGTCCGATGTTGAGAAGACCTCTTTCAGCTCGTGGTCAGAGACTACCATTCCCTTCTTTGCGTCAGAGAAAACCTTCCATGCGAGCAGAACATCATCAAGCTCCACGCTTTCCCCCTTTATGTACGATGCCGCCTTGTCAGGGTCGATAACTATCTCGAAGTGCCTGCCGTTCCTGACGAGTCTTGCTATGTTTATATGCTCCTTTTTGTCTCCCTGCCTGTCCATGTTTTATCCCTGATTCCTTATTATTTCTTGAATTTTGCGATAATCTTTTTTATTTCCTCTTTGTTGAGCTTGGTGAATACTTTATCCTTGGCTTTTATGTACGCTATGTCCAGCCTGTTCTCGTTCAGCTCTTCCTTTCCTATGAACTTCATCAACGCCTTGACAGCCATGTTCATTGCCTGCTCAAGTGTCATATCCTCCTTGTACTCTTTCTTAAGAACCTCTTCAACCTCTGCCTCGCCTTCACCCACCGCTGTCGCTTTATACTGGAAGTATATCCCTGTCGGGTCTGTCTCAAAGAGCTTTGGCCCATTCTTATCCACTCCTGCTATTAGTATGCTCACGCCGAAGGGCCTCACCCCTCCTGACTGGGTAAATGCCTGTTTCACATTGCATATGTCCTTAACTATCGAGAGAACATCTATCGGTGTGTCATATGTCACCCTGTGCTGCTGGGCTACTAGCTGAGCCCTCTCTATGAGTATCCTCGCGTCGCTGACTATCCCGCTTGCTGTTGCGGCTATGTGCTCATCCACCTTGAATATCTTCTCCACACTTTCAGGCACGACGAGACCGTCAATTATCCTCTTGTCCGTTACAAGGACCACTCCCTCTTTGCACGCCACGCCTATCGCGGTTGACCCCTGCCTTACGGTCTTCTTTGCGTATTCCACCTGAAGGAGTCTCCCGTCAGGGCTGAACATCGTGATTGTCCTGTCATACCCCATCATCTGATGGCTCATTGTTTCCATGTGTCTCACCCTTTAATCTTCATAATTTACTTTAATCAGGCGCCTATCCATTTCTCCCTTGCCTTCTTTAATATTCCGCTTGCGCCCACACTAAAAACCCTTGCTCTCCCCCCATTAATGTTTCTTATGAAAAGGAGGCTTGCCCTTAACTTGTTAAGACTTTTCCTGCTCACCCTTATTATCCCCTTCTGCTCTTTCATATTCCAGCTTTTTGGCAGCGCCATAAGCCCTGCCTCTGCGCTCCCGATTATCCCTGCGAATTCCATTAAATTGTTGTCTACCGCCAGGAAGGCATCCCTATATGAAATTCTTTTCTCTGATTCAACCCTAAATGCCAGGTAGCGTTTTTTTTCTTTTAGTACAGGAGACAATGGCCTCATTTATTCTGCCTCTTCCTGAGAAGTTGAGTGTTTCTTCCTCTCCCCCTTCTCTCTTTGTTATAGAGTAATCTGCTTTTTTATAAATCTTGTGTTTATCCCTATCATTCCACCATGAGCCCTGCTACCTTTACATCATACTTCCAGCTGACCGGCAGCCTGCCTTCCTTCTTGTAGTAGTTGACGAGTCTTTTTATCTTTGACTCGGTAAGCTGGAGCCCCCTCAGTGCTGTCATGTCCTTATGGTTGGTCTCAAGGTGTTTTCTTATCATAACGCTCCTCTTTATGAGAGCCATCAGGTCGTCAGGCACCTCGCCTGCAAGTTTGTGCTCCTCGATTATCCTGCTAATCTTCTTCTTGCATATATCCTCCACGCTTCCCACTCCGTACTGGTCCCTCAGTATTAAGCCTATCCTTGAGGCGTTCTTCCCTTCCTTTGCCAGCTTTACCACGAGCATCTCCACTTCCTTTGGCTTGTGTCTCAGCCAGCTTGGGCTTGCTCCCTTAAGGGGCTTCTTGCTCCTTGACTTTCCCCTCTTCCTTGAGTATAATCTCGCCATATTATCACCCTTCCAGTCTTACCATAAATGCTTTGACGAAGCACAGAAAAAGCTGTGCCTCCAGTATAAGCAAGCCCTTAAAGGACCGGCTTATCCCTCGGTAGCACATGGGAGTGCATTCCTGTTTTTAAATATTTGGGTTGGCCGTCTGATTTTCCCTATTTTTTATAACATTCTATGAATTACCCATTAGTGGCTTCCCTCAATAGCGAGATAATCTTCTCCTTGTTCTTGCGAAAGTTGTATTCCTCGAGTATTGTTTCTCTTGCGTTTCTCCCCAGCTTCTTCATGAGCTTTTCATTCTTAAGTAAAGCCAGCAGTTTAAGGCTGAGAACCAGATAGTTGCCCTTTGGAAAAAACATCCCGTTATACTTCTCTTTTATGTAATGCTTAACATGCCCCACAGGGGTTACAATTACTGGTATTGCACATGCCATTGCCTCCATTGTTGATAATGAGCTTGTCTCTGTAAGCGAGGGGAGGACATAAATGTCCATTGCATCGAGATATAACTTGACATTGTTTGTGTTCCCCACGAACATTATGTTGGGCGCCCTTTTGAACATTGCCTCAATCCTTCTTATGCCCGAGCCGACAACCATGAGAAGCACATCGTCGTGTTCATTCGCCACCCTCAGAAATGCCCTGTAGAGTGTTGCAAGGTCCTTTTCCCTTCCTATTCTCCCTGTGTATCCTATTACCTTTTTTGAGGGGGGTATGCCGAGTTTTTTCTTTGCCGCCTCCTTTGATTTAGTGGGGGAGAACTTCTCAACATCCACGCCTAAATGCGCCACTTTTATTTCTGCCTTAATCCCATTCATGATTAACTTCTCCTTAGCCTCCTCGTCGGGCACGATTATCCTGCTGGCTTTATTGTAGAAAAACCGCGACAGCCTCCTTACTACAAAGGGTGAGATTAGACGGAGCGGGTTCCATCGGGGCATGCTGTCTCTTGCAAGCTCCCATTCAAAGCTGTGAATGGTGGCTACAAGTGGCTTGTCAAAGTGCTTCGCCAGCAGTATTCCGAGCACTCCCATAGGCATTATTGCCTGTGTCCACACAATATCGGCTTTCTTTACAGCCCTCTTTATGGTCGAGAACGCGAATCTCGTAAAATAGTAATCGCTTACCCTTATCCTGGAGCTCTTTACCCTTATAATCTTGTATCTTTTCTCTTTGTCAACCCAGCCCTCAAATCCGGGAAAAAGCGGGGCGATGACTTCCACATCAAACTCATCTGTAAGCTCGGGTATAATCTCGTGGAGGAACCTGGCTATGCCGTCCCACCGCGGGGTAAACGCGTCAGTGGGTATTAAAAGACGCTTCTTTTTATTCCCATATCTTCCGGCCATTCTTTCTACCTTATCCTGTAAAATACCTCTGCATACCTCATATGGTTCTTTAAGCCGTTAATAAATGCCTTGAGATAGACATTCCAGACCAGGGCGCTCATCGCCATCCACTGGCTCTTATGGCACTGTATCGCCTTCTTCTTGTCGCTGAATGTGTCGGTTATGTCAACGACGAGCATGGGGTGGTCCGACGAAAACCTGAATATGTTCCACACATCAAATGAGTAAAGCTCTGGCTTGAAAGACGCCTTCTCATACGCCTCAACTATAATCCTGTTAACTGCCTTATGGTCAGGATGTATGTCTCCGGCGGAGTGGGTGAACACCTTAACCGGCTTAAGAGAGTCGATTATTCCGCTTATCTCTTCTGTGAGGTTGCGCTGTTTGGCCTGCTCGATAAACCGCCCCTCTTCAAGACCGAAGAATATGAGGGATTTCCCCCCTATAAACTTGTCCGCCTCCCTCGCCTCCTTAACCCTGGTGGCTGTCGCGACCCTCTTCTTAAGCCAGGGATGGCTTTTCTCGCCGTATGAGAATATGTATGTATGAATATTGAATCCTTCCCTGGCGTATTTTATGAGGGCGCCTCCCGCTCCCAAAACCTGATCGTCATTGTGGGCGCAGAAAACAACTATATTCCTGCTTTTTGTTATATGTCCCTCTTTGCTATTCTTCTTTTCCATTCTTATTGGCTAATACAATGATGTTTGAGCGCCCTCTCCTTATTCTTCTTAAGATGCCCTTCTCCTCGAACTCGCTTATTAAAAGGCTTGCCTTTGCCTCAGAGATGGCGAAGTGTTTCCTTATCTCCTTCTGCATTACCCTCCCGCCCTCTGACCTTATGAATTTAACGAGCTCTCCCTCTCCTTTTTCTCCTTCATCGGGCTTTTTTCTTCTGAGTATGAAGAATACGAGAAGGGCAATTACTAAAATAATCATTATTATCATTGGGGCGAGGGGAAGGTGGGAGCCCTCTGCCTCATTTGAGGCGATTAATGAGAGGGAGTCATTGTCGGAGAAGAAGTCGCCGAGCGTATCGTCTGTGGCCGGGAAGAGTACTATGTCAATAGTGTACCCCTTGCTATCGTCTTTGCCTATCTTAATCGTTTTAGAATAGAGGAGGGTTTCTCCCTCCTGTTTGTTGTACGCTTTGAGCAGGTATTCTCCTTCAGGAAGCTCAAATGAATAGGTAGCATCCTTTGAGACAATCTCCTGCGGGGGTGTTGTGTTGACAATAACTATTGACGAATAGGCGGGATCGAGGTAGGGGGTATAAATATTTCCGCTTACTTTAGCTCCCCGAACCGTGTGGGCCCATATTGACAGCAGAATTAATGTTAATATAACCAAGATTATCTTTTGTGATGGCATATCAAG
>WALR01000105.1 GCA_015522765.1 Candidatus Woesearchaeota archaeon
CCTGCCTATTATAAGCGACTTCGCAACACCTATTGAGGGAATACTAAGAGAAACACCCAGATGGCTTGCCAAACCAATCCTTCTGGGATGAAGTATTCCGTGGCCGGCGACAACAAGCAGGTCAGGTTTAATCCTGAGATTCTCATAAGCCTTTATTATGACAGGAAGCTCCCTGTAGGCAAGAAAAGAGGGGATGTAGGGGAAGGATGCCTTCATCTCCTCCACTGATTTATCAACTATCTTAAAAGAGCGGTCAACCACGACGACGGCGCAGAAGAGCATATCGCTATACGCCGAGCAGTTGCATCCCCCTATATGCTCGAACCTCTTCTTTGAGTCAGAGGTGACCACCACCCTTGCCAGCTTCCTCTGCTCCTCAATCAGCCTGTTAAGGTTTACGCCTTCCATCAACCATCGCCATTATCTCCCTGTGGAACGCCCACACCCTCTCCTCATATTCTTTACCTATCTCCTTCACAAAACGCCCTGCAACATCCTCTATCATTATCCTCTTATCAAAGGCTATGAGGTTGTCAGCGTATGTTATTATCTTCTCCTCCTTTGTGAGGGGCAGGAAGTCCCTCCTCGGAAGGGGGAGCTTCTGCCTTATTATGTCCTCCCTGCTTATTCCCACTCCCAGGTGCCTCTCGGCAACCCGTGCATGCCTGTATAGCCCAAGACCGCGCAGTATTCTTGAGCCCGCAATTCCGTGAAGGATGGTGCTCTTCCCCGGTGGATGGACGAATCTTCCTGTATCATGGAGGAGGGAGGCGCTCATAATGAAGTGCCTGTTAATCCCCCTTATCCCTTCAGAAATCTCAAGGGCAAGCTTCATAACTGCAATGCTATGCCTAAGAACGCGCGTAAATGCTTCCTCATTTGGCGCCTTGGAGCGAAGTATGCTGATAGCCCTCTCTTTTGTTACATACTCCATAAGGCAGGGGAAGAAGAGCTCTCTTAAATAGTTTTGTGGTAAAGATAGCAGAGATAGCAGAGCCATCCTTTGTCCCGGCTTTAGGCTTACATCAACGATCCCGCGCCTGTTTTTTTGCAATATCCGCTGTAAGGGCATGCGCTGTCTTTGGCCCTGCATACTGAGCTATTACGCCCTGCAGGTCAGAGAGTGGCATGTTTATCGGCTGTTCCACAAACTTTATCTCTCCCTGATGGATAGTGCTATCTTCAATATACACATCATTCCGTCCATCAATTATTACAGGCATTGCGAATGCTCTGTTCGGGAAATCCTCAGCATACTCTCTGGAATTATTATTTGATAATACGGATAAGCTGTGGATATTCTCCAGTTCTTCCTTTGATGGACGTCCGCCTCGGAGGTATTTAACAAGCTGTTTTAAACCCTCTCCTCTATCCTGCTCTGGGCTATAAGTTATGCAACAACCATATATCTTCTTATGTGGGGCTCTATCTTCCATTTTGCTCAGGGCTATCGGATGAACTACACCAAGTTCAGCCATTCGCTTTAATCCTGAAACCAAGTCGTCAGGAACCGGCCCGCCAGCAGATCCGTCATTCTCTAAAAAAGAACGCAGGAGGGATGCCGCAGGTTCATGGACGATGTACAGTTCAGTCTCATCTCCTCTGGCCAAGTAAACTCCGAAGGTTCCTGTTACTACTTGGTCTCCCCATCGGGGCACTTTGCCCAGACTACTCCTGAACTCTTTATCATCCCTGTATCTCAGCAATTCAGGCAGGGTTGCTATCGGCCCGGCCTTGTCAATTGATTCTTTAAGAGTGCCATGCGCTGCTTCCGCTGCTTTCCATTGTTTAAAGTTCCTGTTGTAATGGTCAAAATTAAAATTACCAACTTCTACCGATGTTCCGTTTGTTGTTAGAGTAGGATAGTTAGTCATTGCATTGTAGAGGCGTATCATATAGCTTAGAGCTTTTTCTTTAGGGGTCATCTCATGGAAGTTGCGCCAGCTTAACCTCTTTGGTTTGGCTCTTCCCCTCTCTTTAAGCAACTGCTCGAGGCTAATGTCACCTATCTTAATCTCATAAGCTCCTGACTTATTACCTAAGGAGGTTGGAACGGACCTCTTCTCTCTCCCTCCTGTTATAATATCCAGTTGAGAAGGTTTCAGAATACTAGAGAGTCCCTGAGACTGGTAATCTACTTCTATTGCATGGGCATACATGCCACTTTTTTTGGTGCCCCATAAATACAGGGGATTCTTCAGCTCCAGCCTTTCTTTATGTTCATGTGGATTCCCGGATTCCATCCATCCATCAGGATAAAGTTCAAGGATGGTCTTAAACATCTCTTTCCCGGTCATCTTAAATGGGCTTCTCATTTTTTTCATTAATACCACCTCGCATAACACTTTTTTATCATGTATTTACTTCATAGTAGTTACACATTCTCTTGATATATTTTAATATTCCTATCGAATTTTTATAAAAAATGACAAAACTTATAAATAAAATGTCATCTAATAGGTGTATGCAAGTCGATAATTATGTGC
>WALR01000106.1 GCA_015522765.1 Candidatus Woesearchaeota archaeon
CCTGTGCTTGGGGTGGGCGGCTCCTTGCTCATTATAGGCTGTGTGAATCTTCTTCTGGGAATTGTGATGGGGCTTAGATAACAGTTATTTATTTGTTAAGCCCTTATCGAAAGATTATTATATTTCTTAGTGTTTAATACTCTTATGATAGGCCTGACAGAGCTCCTGATTATCCTTGTAATAATTCTCTTGTTATTCGGACCTAAGAAGCTTCCTAAGCTCGCCCGCAGCATGGGCGCCGCGGCTGCCGAGTTCAGGAGGGGGCTCAGCGAGGGGGACAAGGAAAAGAAAGAGAGGGGGAGCCCTGCTAAGAAACGCAGAAAGAAGAAACTCAGCGGATAATTCAATAAATCAATCATTAATATAGTAAACCTTTAATATTTCTCTTATTGTATTCTCCTTTTATGAGGGTTGAGGAGCATGTGGAGGAACTCAGGCGCAGGTTAATCGTGGCAGGCATCTTCTTTTTTTCCATGTTTGTCCTCATATTCCTTTTCTCCTCATTTTTACTGAGGTTCATAATAAGCTGGATATTCAGCGGTGTAAGAATAGTCACTTTGTTTCCTCTTGAGCCGCTTGTGGCGGAGATTGAGGTTTCGCTTGTTTTTTCCATTTTCTTCACCCTGCCCTTTGCTGTCTATCAGTTGTGGGCTTTTATCTCCCCTGCCCTCACTATGAAGGAAAGGCAGGTCATTAAGGGGCATCTGATTCCCTTAACGCTTGTCCTCCTCTTAGCTGTAATTATCTCCCTTTTCCTTGAGAAGGTTCTCATTGTTCCCCTCCTTGTGAGGTCCTCTGCACTTCTCGGCGCCTCCTCCCTCTGGAGCGTCAGGAGCGCCCTGAGGTTTGCGGTGTTCTTTTCCCTTGCGTTTGCTTTTTCTATGGGCGTCCCCTATGTTGTTGCTGTTCTTGTTAAGCATAATATAATAAAGAAGGGCTACTCAGCAGTCAGGCCCTTCTTTTATGTTGGCGCATTTATTCTCGCGGCTTTAATAACCCCTCCTGATGTGCTGAGCCAGCTTGCGATTGCATTGCCCATGATATTCTTCTTTGAGCTGATTATAAGAGTGATGCGGCGTTAAACTTTTAATAAAATAATGTATCACTCCGCAGTAGCATAAAAGGTAAAATTTAAATAGTGGCTGAACTTTCCTACGCAGGATAAGCCATAATCTTCAGTTAATGGTATGGCATCATCTTTAATATTCACCACAGGGGGTGGACAGATGAAATACACCTTTAAGGCAATAAAGCAAAATCTTTTGGAAGGGAGCATAAAAAGGATAATCTTTCTGACAACCGTATTCCTGCTCTCGCTCATGACCATAAATGCGGCATTTGCCGCCGCGCCAGTAATTCATTCCGCATGGACATCACCTTCAGCTCCTTTATTCTCTAACTCCACTAAGATATACGCAAACATCACAGACGCTGATAATAATATTCAGGGCGTAAACTTCACGATTGTTAGTCCAGCGGGAGACGCAATAAAAAGCACAGGAACAATTAATTCTGGGCTGTGGGTCTCCTCTTCATTCATTATCAACAAGACAGGAAGATGGAATTACACAGTGGAGGCGTCAGACAACGCCTCAAAAACAACATTGAACAAAAACTTCACTGTGAGGAACCAGAATCCAACGATAACAACTACTCCGACAGTAGAGGCAGTGGAATCAATGCACTATTCTTATGATGCAGATGCATCAGACATAGAGACCCCCTCAAATATCACTTTCTCATTAGTCAGCTTTCCTTCGGGCATGACAATAAACTCGTCTACAGGGTTAATAAGCTGGACTCCTTCATCTCTCCAGAAGGGGCTGAACAGCGTCAAGCTGAAGGCGGCAGACATTGAAGGCGGAGAGACAAACCAGAGCTTTAATATAACCGTTAAAGAGGCGCTTTTCCCCTCAGATGTGACAATGATTGTGAGTTCGCCCTCATCGACAACGACATATCATGATGTAAAGCCGGGCGCACTAATAAAAATGAAGCCAGGGGAACACCTTAAGATAATGCCAACGCTCACAAACCTTATGAACCTGCCCCTTTATGGAGTAGAATCCAACAGCAGTGTTTTCATTGGCTCATCTGTGCTTTCGGACTCCCAGCAGACAAACGAGCTCCAGCCGGGTTCTTCTGTTGTCCATAACCTTGAGCTGGACTTTCCCTTCTTAATAAATGAAGCCCTTTACAACCTTTCGTTAATAGGAAGCTCAATTGACTCAGACCATAATCCGAGGACATTTATCAGGGGCTATATCATAAACCTCACAAAAGAGAACGACGAGGTTAAGATAACAAATATTTCAGCGGCTCACACAAGCCTCAGCTGCATAAGAGACGATGAGATAAATGTCAGTGTGGCAAATACAGGGAGATTCCCCGAGAATGTTGTTGTTGAGCTTTACTCAGGAAGCGCAGGCATAAACAAGAGCGTCTCTTTCACAATCGCCCCAAACACTGAGGAGAAGAGAGCATTCAGCATAAACCTTGACGAGGCGCCTGCAGGAAGCCACCAGCTGATTGTAAGGGCAAAGTACTTTTATGTGAAAGAGGACCAAAAGAGCATTACTCTCACTGTGAAGTCATGCAGCCTGCCCTCAGTTCATATCAACGAGGACCAGACACCAGCTGACAGGCTCATAGACCTTTGGAGCTACACCACTGACGGGATTAATGGAAGCGAGTATGCCTATGCGCTTGTAAGCCAGAGCAATTCAAGCCTGATAGACTGCAGGATTATAAATGACGACTCAAGCTCAAAGAAGAGATACATAAACTGCTCAAAGCCATCAGCAAACAAATTCGGCGAGAACAGGCTGAATGTAAGTCTTGTTTACGGCTCAAATACCCTCTACAGGCAGGCGGTTGTTTATGTTGATTCCGTGAATGACAATCCATCTATTCAGAATATCCCGCCTATAACCACTAAAGAGGACACATCTGTGCTGGTAAACCTGACCCCTTATGTTAGCGATGTTGACAACGAGAGGTCAACGCTCTCATTTGTAGCAACAGGAAACTACCACCTCTCTGTAGCTGTCAGCAGCTTCATGTTAGATATCACACCTGAGCATAACTGGAATGGAAACGAGGTTTTTGAGTTGCATGTTTACGACCCTGTCGGGGGCTCTAACAAGACAGATATAAATGTCACGGTTACCCCTGTGAATGACGCCCCGGTGATTAACAGCTTCACCCCTGATTACAACCCGAATCTGGCTCCCGGAGCACACAGGCTCTTTTCTGTGGCTGTAAGCGACCCTGACAATGACAACCTGACAACCACCTGGCTGTTGGACGGCATTGTTCGGGGAAACTCAACAAACTACATCTTCTCAGAGAATATCTCCAGAAGCTGGAACCTCACATTTGTAGTGAGTGATTCCTTGAATTCGTCAGCTAAGGAGTGGAGGGTGACAACGAGCACAAGGCCGGTGTGCACGAGATACAGCTGCTCATTCAGCTCTCTTAATTCCAGCGAGCTGAAGAACGCCACAAATGTGACAATAGGCAATTCCTATGGCTTAATAGACTTTGACGGCCAGCACATTGACCTCTCAAATGCAATAGACATAGACAACTTCGTGATGATTAATGAAGGGACAGTGGGCATAAACAGTGCAATGCTGGCAATGCTTAACCGTCCTGCACGCATAGAGATGTACGGCTTGTTTGGCCTGCCCTCAACCCCTGTAATAGCTTACAGCCAGGATTATGGGAAGACAAACGGGCAGATATGCCCCTCATCAGTATGCTCCAACATAACATATGACAACGCTACAGGAACCCTTGTTTTTTATGTTTCAGGATTCTCGACATACTGGGTGGTGGCGAATGCAACAACAAACCATGCACCTGTGATAACATCCTCTCCTAAGAAAACCGGTTATGTTAATGAGAGCTATGGTTATGATGTGGAAGCAACTGACAGCGACAATGATCCCTTAGCATACACCCTAGTTAATGCGCCTTCAGGGATGACAATAAATGCGTCCACAGGAATGATAAGCTGGACGCCGACAAGCACGGGCAATTATGATGTAAAGGTAAGAGTGCAGGATCCCTACCTTGCATATGCAGAGCAGTCATTTACAATAGCTGTCTCAGAAAGATCCAGGCTTGTTATTGGTGATGTTGATGCTTATGTTGATGATAGGAGTGATAGGAATTTGGCTGATGGCGACACTGTTGGTGTTGATGCTAAGCCTGAGTCTTCTTTTAGGCTTTCTGTGAGGGTGGATAATGATTTTACGAGTGATGAGGATGTCAGGATTAGGAATATTGTTGTGAGTGCCAGGATTGTTGGCATTGATGATGGTGCTGATTTGAAGGAGGAGAGCGACACTTTTGACTTGTCTGCTGATTCGAGTAAGAGGGTGGAGCTTGACTTTAAAGTTCCGCTCGAGGCTGTTGAGGACAAGTATAAAGTTGAGATAAAAGCAGAGGGAAGAGACGAAAACGATGTTAAGCAGACAGGCGAGATGACTATCTATTTAAATGTCAATAAAAAAACCCATGATATAAGGATAATTAGGTCAGAGCTGTCATCAGGCACTGTTAGCTGCGAGGACAATGATGTCTTAAGACTTGAGGTTAAGAACCTTGGAACAAGGGATGAGAATGACGCTCTTGTGAAGGTTTACAGCTCAAAGCTGGGCATAGACTTCAGCCAGTCAGCTGCACTCTCGCACGGTACAGGGAGCGATACAGAGTACTTAAAGGACATCTCTTTCGCAATCCCCTCAGACCTTGGCGCAGGGACATACCCCATAGAGATAAGGACATACTATAACGGGAAGTATGAAAGCGACTACAAGGTTGTAGGGCTTGTAAAGCAGGAATGCAAAGCAAATATTATCGTGCCTGTTCCTCCAGCGATAGAGAATAAAGGGAACGAGACAGTTGAGGTTGTTACGCCTCCTGTTACGCCCGTGGCTCCTGTTCAGCCGGTGGAGAGTGCAAAGAAGAGCGCGCCCTCTTCATCTACAGAGGGGTTTGTGCTTATAGCCCTTCTGGTGGGTGCGAACATAGCAGTGGTCCTGCTTATAGTTCTCCTCGCAGTGTATGCGTTCAGGAGAAAACACTGAGGAAAGGCTTTGCCGGGGCTTAATCCCTGGCTAATTTTTCCTCGAGTTTTTTTATTATCTCGAGGTTTCTTTTTAGCTTCTCATTTGCAATATTAACAATTAAGCGCAGGGAATCCTCCGGGAGGAGGAGTCTGCCTTCCATTGCCACGGGCAGCTCTATTTTGTCGGTGTTCACTATCTCAACGAAGAATCTCGAAGACAAATGATTGGAAGAGATTATTCCCGAGTGCTTAAGGCCAGCATCATGCGCCTTTCTCAGGATGTCCTCTGCATATTCTATTGTTTCTGCGGAGAGATGGATGATAAGCCCCTCATAAATAAACCAGCTCTCCTCACTGGGCGGGCTTA
>WALR01000107.1 GCA_015522765.1 Candidatus Woesearchaeota archaeon
ATGTAATATTATTGTTACATACTATTTAAATCTTTCTCCCTGCATCAATAAAATTTTTAAATCTCGCCTGGAACGCACAATGAATAATGGACATCCACCCCATATTTTTTTATGAACTGCTCTTCTCCATCATTATCTCCCTGTTAATGATAAAGATGCTTTCTGCCCTGCCTGCGAGGGAACATCCTGTTAAGAGGCGACTGCAATTCTTCGACATCCTTAAGGGCATAGCCATAATCTCCATTGTCGCCATCCATTCATCTGATTTCACCCCTTTCCCCCAGCTGTTAAAGGATATGCTGTGGTTTGCAATCCCCCTCTTTATCATAGAATCAGGCTATCTCCTGGGTGCCAGGCACCGCGAAAGCCTGAACACCAGGGAGTTTTTCACCAACATACTCTTCAGGATAGTTTTTATCTACCTGTTATTTGCAGTCATTATAGAGGTGCTTAACCCCAGCCATCCCTCATTCAAAGTGATGCTTCTCAACATCCTTCTCGGCAGAACAGAGGGGAACTATTACTTCATCCCCCTCATCCTCCAGTTCTACATATTATTCCCTCTTATAAGGAGGATAAAGTTGGATAACAGGCTTCTTAGATACCTCTCTTTCACATTCATTATTTCCATCTCCTTCTTCTTCAATGTACTCAACTTTTTCCTCCAGAAGCCCGAATGGAACTCTAACCCGTATTCGCTCGCCTTCTTCGGAAGATTCCTATTCTTCTTCTGCATAGGACTATTCGCCTCCAGATTTGACCTTTCAGGGCTTTCCCTGAAGAAAGCACTTCCGCTGATTTTAGCTTACCTTGCAGGTGCTGCTTCCTTCTCATTGCATGCGCGCACCCTTTACTTCACCTATGTTTACCCTGTTTTTGTATTTTTCATTTTCATAATTCTCCACAACATTCTCAGGGAGAAATACGCCAAGAGCTGTTTCTCAAGGCTTATTGCAGACATAGGAAGAAACTCCCTCATCATCTACCTTGTTAACACAATCATCCAGTACAGCATCGTGAAGCCGATTATCAGTGCGGAACCATTAATTTTTTGGTCGTGGCCACTAGGATATCTCTTCACCATCATCTTAGTAACTCTGCTCAGCTACCTTTTTTCAAAGCTCTTCCTCCTTGCGTATGCTTTTGTATACGCGCTTAACCCTTATAGAAAAATAGATAAATAGCCTCTTAATTTAAACTCTTATGGAGACTGCACCTGTTATGGGAAAGGCGAAGCTCGAGATATTCACCAGCCCCACCTGCCCCCACTGCCCTCATGCAATGAAGGTTGCCAAGGAGGTTGTGAAGGAGAGGGGTGATGTTAAGCTTGTAGATTACAATACAGCTACACGCGAAGGGGTTAGGAAAGCAGAGTTCTACGCGATAAGAGGCACGCCAACGATAATAATCTCGGGTCCGGCAATCTATGACAAGATAGGAATTGTCGGGGTTCCCTCAAAGAGAGAGCTTAACAGGGCTTTAGATAAGGCCGTTGGCGCCGAGGAGGAAGAGGAAGCAGCTAGTGAGGGAGGATTCTTCTCAAAGATTAAGAGTCTATTCAAGGGTTAATCAATTCTCTCTTCGTTCAGGACCTTCCCTCCTCGCTCATTACATTCACTGCGGGGTCAGGTGGTCTTCACTTCGCTTCGTTCAGGACCTTCCCTCCTCGTTCGCTACGCTCACTGCGGGGTCAGGTGGTCTTCACTTCGCTTTGCTTCGTTCAGGACCTTCCCTCCTCGCTCATTACATTCACTGCGGGGGAAGGGATTCGAACCCTCGTAGGCACTAAGCCAACAGGTGTCTCAGCTCATCGGGTGCTGCCCTCGCCGCTCAATCACTTGAGCCTGTCCCGTTTGGCCACTCCGGCACCCCCGCCTGACTATAAGAATGCGGACGGCTATTTTAAACTTTTCTACTCCCTTGATGATACTACCTGTTAGTAACGAAACATTTATATATGATTGGTGTATTATGTTCTGTCAGTGATTAAAAATGGCATATCATGACCCAACATTCGAGGAGATTGTCAACAGCCTGGTTGCCCTGAAAAAGAAGATGGACAGTTATGAAGCTGATGCTGATACAGCCGGGCCCAGTCCAGATTACAATTCATTATATACTGAAAAGTTTAAACTCCCCCTTAGCAGGATTCTTAATTCAGTAGCAGTACTTGAGGATAGGCAGATAACATATACTGATTTTGTAAAAGGAGAATTAACTGAAAAGATAGGGGAACTGGACGCCTATTATACTGAATTAGAGGCAAACGCTGAGAATGTTAGACGCAGTTTGCAGCGCAAAATTGATTACTCTACTGCACTTACAGATAAAATGAACATCAATGCTTTAATGAGAGAATTCAACGAGAATCCTCCCGCTGAAAAAACATTCATCGACTTTGTATGGGAAAACCTGGAGGATGCACAGATTGCTGAAGCAATCAATATTCCTGAGCGCATAGCAATAAAGTATGAGCCCATTGGAGCAGTTGACGATGCCCTTCTTAAGCCCCTCATGCTTGCGCATGACCTGTTTATGTCCTTCTCAAAACAGGGTATTGAAGTTTGGGACGATGAACAGTACAAGGCAGTGGATAAGGTGCATAAACTAATTTCAAAATACAAGAGCAGGTTTGAAGATTACCATAACAAATCACTATCCCCCATTTCAATAAAGCTGGACAAGAAGGAATTGGAGGATAATATAAGGGAAAAGATTGGAAAGTTCACTGTTAGCTATGACTCAGCGAAGGCGGAACTTGAGACTATAATAAGGCTGGTAAAGAGGGATGGTGAAGGAGAAGGAGAGCCGGGAAATACCAAACAGATACAAGAGAAACTTATGGCGATGCGCTTCCTTGAATCCCCCCTGATTCCCTTATTGTACGGAGTCAATAATGCTGAAGAGCTGAGAAGAGTCTACAACAATTTAAAGTCATCAAAGAATATGATATCTGAATCAGGGGTATCAATAACCCTGAGCAATAGCCCTGCCAACTGGAAAATAACTGTTGCCTCTCCCTATTAATACACCTTTATTCATCCAAGAGCAGAGAGCTTATCCTCAATCTCCTTTATCTCTTCTTCGAGCTTCTCTATGTCTGAGAGCTCCCTCTTAACAACCTCTTTTTCTTCTTTACCCTTCTCCTCTTTTTCCCCTTCCTTCTGTTTTTTTGCAGGCGTTTTCTTGTGCTCCTTTTCTTCCCTGCTCTTTATAATGCTCTTATCAATGGCCGGGAGCGCGCTTTTAAGCCTCACATCCATCTCCTTAAGCTCCTTCACTGTCTCGGCGAGTTGGTTTATTACATGGAGCTTTTCCTCCCTTGTTTTCTTCAGTATTTCTCTTCTCTGAAGCAGGAGCAGGGTGTCCTTTACCCCTTCGAGGAGAGCCCTCTTTATATCTCTGCTCTCTTTTATGTTAATATAAACCGGCTGCTGGGTTGTCTCCTTGTTCACTCTTCTCACCTTACGGCTCTTCCTCAAACAGAGTCTTGTCTATGAAGTCCGTCTTGCTCTTTAGGTCGTCAAGCTGGACCTTCCAGTCCGCAATCTCCTGGTCTTCCTTCGACTTAAGCTCGTCCAGCTTTGAGAGCAGCTCATAGGACTCATTAATCTTCTTCTTAAGAACATTTATTATATCCATTGCGTCCTTAAATTCATCAATCCTCACAAATACAGGGTTTGTCATTATCATCACCTTATCCCTTGAAGAGTTTTTTATCGGCACTTTTAATCTTTCTTTGAGCGTAATTAACCAGTTTCTCCCATCTGTCAAGCGAGAGGTCAATCTCAGAGTTTATCTTCTTTATGTTATTTGCCTTCTCGTTCATTTTGTTGATTAATCCCTTTCCGCTGTCAACCGCCTTAACCACATCTGAAAAATAGGATGCCTCAACGAATAAAGGACCTTTTATGTCCACCTCTTCTATCTCCTCAGGCTCCTTGTTTACCTCAGCATAATAAGTCTTGGGTGTTTCCTCCTCAGGCTTCTCCTCCTTTTCCTCTTTTTTGGTTTCCTTTATCTCAGGCGGGGCGACCTCCTCCTCAAACTCAACTGTCTCTTTCTTCTCCTCAGGTTCTTCCTCTACCTTTTCTTCCCTGTTTATGTCGAGGCTTTCACCCCCCTTATCAGGGGGCAGCGGCATCTCGGGTTCCTTCTCATTGCCCATCAGCCCCTCTTCGTTCTTGTTGAGTATCTTTGAGATGTCAGGATTATTTATCTCATCCTCTTTAGGCGGGAGCATTACCTCCTCTTCAGGTGTTGCCTCAGGGGTTTTCAATGCACTATTTGCACTATTCTCTAGGGGCTGGGGAGGATTGCTAAGTTGGTCCGCATTGTTCACAGGGCTTGGCGCTTCAGGAGCGTTCCCTGGGGGCAGTGGAGCGCTTTCCGGAGGCGGCGCCTCAGGAGGCCCAATATCTATGTCTGACTTTATTGCCGGCCCCTTCTCACCCTGGTTAGGGGGAGGTGCATTAAAATCCTCAGGCGGAGGAGGAATATTTGTATCCTCCTTATCCTGCTTTGGTTTATTTAAGAATCTTAAAAAGCCCATCACCTTCACCTTTCCTAAAATATAAGAGCCCTATATTAAAACTTTATGTAGTATTATGTAATGGTGACAACGAACAGGCAAGGAGCTTTGCAATGCCAATATTTTTATACATCTGGCTCTCCTTAATATTTATGCGTCCAGGGAAAAATAAGGCAGGGAAAAATAAAGATGCCGGCTTGATTACGGGCTTAATTAGAAAGTTAGGGGAGGCAGCAGCATCCCTTCTGTCTGAAAATAAAATGCCTGAAAATAAAAACAAGGAGAACTCCAATTTAACCCTCCTTCTGAAGGAGGGCCGCATTGTTCTGCTCCTCTTTCTCGTCAGCTTCGCTGTCAAGTCTGCCTTTCTTTATTCCCCCTATATGAATGACCTCGGCAGCTATGCCGTCCTCTCGAACCTCAATGCGCTTAAGCAGGGTTTAGGAGTCTCTCCTATAAAA
>WALR01000108.1 GCA_015522765.1 Candidatus Woesearchaeota archaeon
CATGATGAATAAAGAACATATATTTAATTTTTACTGATTTGTCATAATTAAACAAAAAATCAGGAGCCTAGCCGAGCAGCTCCTTAATCTTGGCAACAGCCATATCCTCTGGGTAGCCACCTACATACTCGCCCTCGCCGTCGTTGAGGACTGTCTTAGGGACGCCTGTAACAGAGTACCTGTTACTCCACTCAGGAAACTCCGACGCCTCAATAACCATCGAGGTGACCTTGCTGCTAAGCATGGCAAACTTGTAGGAGACAAGCGCGGATGTTGGGCAGTGGGGGCAGGTTGGAGTGACAAAGACCTCCAGTTTAAGCGGCTTTGAGAGAGAGTTAAGGAACTCTACTGTTGAGGGAAGCTCATTTATCTTTCCTGTGGAGGCGCCGATGACTATCTCAAGGAGGGAGGCAAACTCGTATCCTGAGGGTATGCCATAGTAGTGTATCTTCCCCTTTATATTGGCGCTCTTAACCACTGTCACGGGCGCGTCAACAATCCCCTCCCTCTTCGCCTCCTCAGAGTCATGCTCTTTTATTTCCAATAAGAGCTTATCATTCATGGCTGAGAACTGCTTTAAAAGCTCCTTTATATGCTCGTTGAGCTGGGACTTCTTGTCAAAAAACACGAGGGTTACCTCGTCCTGCATAGTGGACAATCTCTCACTTATCGCCTTCCTTGTTTCATCATCAAAAAATTCCATCTTTTTCCCTCCGCACACGGTTATTTTCTTATTAGCAGTATGATAAAAATTATCATCCCTATTGCTATCATTATATTAGCAATTATTGCCGTCACTGAGTAAAGCACATATAATTTTTCTGACCTTCCCTTGTCCTTAAGCATGTTTCTTATGAGTTTACTCACCATATTTTATCCTCATCTCTGTTATAAAGCACTCGCTAAAACAGGAGAATACAAGGGGGGATAATTAATCATTTATAAAGATAGTGAAAAGCGCGATTACCCTGCTTCCATTCTTGTCTTTATTATTTTAAGCCTCGAGAAGTTCTCCCTCTCCATCTCCTCAAGCCGCATGATTATTATAGCTACTGTTGACTGAAGCCTCGGAATGATAACAGACTCGAGGGCGTTAACCTTTCTCTTCGTGGTTTTTATCCCCTCTCCAAGAGCCTTCGCCGTCGCCTCTATCTCCGCCAGCTTAATAACAATCTTAAGCACCTCCCTGAACTGCTCTGCAAGCTCGTCTATCTGGACAGAGGGGGTCATCACACTGTAGGGAAGCTCCTCTAACTGCTCCTCTGAGTAATTGAGGACAGGCACCCTCACGCCCATTATAGCGTTTGAGCCGAAGTTCAATGTGCCCCTCTTCTTAACAGCCCCCGCCGCAATCTCAAGCTCTTCCTTGCCCGCAACGGCCTCTGCTATAAGCAGAGCATTGTAGGCAGTGTTTAACTTCTCATTAAGCTGCTTCCTCTGCCTCTTAACCTCGTCTATGAGCGCAAAGAACTCGGATATCAATGCGTCCCTTTTCTCCTTGAGCAGCTTGTAGCCCTTAGAGGCGAGTTTTACCTTCTTTTTCAGGGCCAAAAGCTCCATCCGCGTAGTCTTTATTGTAGCCGCCATTTTAATCCTTTTTATCTGCCTGCTTTCCCACATATTTCCCCATATACTTCTTTATATGCTCAACCTTAACCTTCTTAAGCTCCTCCTCCGGCAGAGAGGATAAAAGCTTCCATCCAAGGTCAAGGGACTCCTGGATGGTCCTGTTCTCATTAACACCCTGAGTGGTGAAGGTCTCCTCAAACCTGTCTGCGAAGTGGAGGAACTTCCTGTCGTTCTCTGAAAGCGCCTCCTCGCCTACGACTGCTACCAGGTCCCTTAAGTCGCGGCCTATTGCGTACGCCGCATACAACTGGTTGCTCACCCCGCTGTGATCCTCCCTCGTCTTTCCCTCGCCGATTCCCTCATTCATAAGCCTTGAGAGGCTTGGAAGAACATCAATAGGGGGGTATATCCCCTTCTTGTGGAGCTCCTTCCCGAGGACTATCTGGCCCTCAGTAATGTATCCTGTAAGGTCAGGGATTGGGTGGGAGATATCGCCCTGGGGCATGGTGAGAATCGGAATCTGCGTCACAGAGCCCTTCCTTCCCTTTATGCGCCCTGCCCTCTCATAGTTCATCGCGAGGTCTGTATACATGTAGCCAGGGTAGCCCCTCCTTCCGGGTATCTCGTTCCTGGAGGCAGATATCTCCCTCAGCGCCTCGCAGTAATTAGTCATATCGGTCAGTATAACTAGGACATGCATGCCCTTATCAAATGCGAGGTACTCTGCAGTTGTCAGCGCAAGCCTGGGGGTGATTATGCGCTCAATAGTGGGGTCGCTTGCGAGGTTTATGAAGGCGACCATCTTCTCTATGGTTCCTGTCTTCTCAAACTGCTTCATAAAGAAGTTTGACTCTTCAAATGTGACGCCCATAGCAGCGAATACAACCGCGAAGCTCTCCTTCTGGCCAAGAACAGTCGCCTGCCTTGCTATCTGGGCGGCAAGCTGGTTGTGCGGCAGCCCCGCCTCTGAGAATATCGGAAGCTTCTGGCCCCTCACAAGGGTGTTCATCACATCTATTGAGCTTATTCCCGTCTGGATGAATTCCTCAGGGTACTCCCTCGAAACAGGGTTTATTGGCTCACCGTTAACATCGGCCGTCTTTTCAGGGACTATCTCCGGCCCCTTATCAATGGGTTTTCCTGTGCCGTTAAACACCCTGCCCAGCATCTCCTCGCTTAAGCTCAGCTTGAATGTGTCGCCTGTGAATTTTATTTTGGTCTTATCCACATCTATTCCCTGGGTTCCCTCAAACACCTGGACAACGGCAAGGCCTTCTCTCGACTCAAGCACCTGGCCCGTCCTCTTTCCGCCCTTTGAGTCAACCACCTTCACTAGCTCCCCATACGCAACATCGCTGACTCCCTCCACTATTATGAGGGGGCCCGCAACTTCCCTGATAGTATTATACTCCATCCTGGCCATTTTTATTCCTCCATGCTTTTGAACTCTGACTGCATCTTCGTAATTATCTCAGTGTATTTTTTGTCAAATGTCTCGTTCTTATGCTCCTTCATCCTCGCTATATCAGTCTTTATCTTCATCGCCGCTATTTTTTCGAGGGGAACATTCCCGAGCAGTCTGCCTGCAAGCTCATAAAATGTGAGTATTATCTTGAGCATCTTATACTGCTTCTCAGGAGAGCAGAAGGCGTCTACCTCGTGGAATGCATTCTGCTGAAGGAAATCCTCCCTTATCATCTTGGAAACCTCGAGGATAAGCCTCTCTGATTCCGGAAGGGCGTCAGGACCCACGAGCTGCACTATCTCCTGGAGGTTCTCCTCTTTCTGAAGGAGTATCATTGCCTGCTCCCTAAGCTTATTCCAGTCCTCTGCAATATTTTTTGAGAACCAGTCCTCAAGCTGGTCAAGATAGAGACTGTAGGATTCAAGCCAGTTTATCCCTGGGAAATGCCTCCTCGAGGCGAGGTTCTTGTCAAGGGCCCAGAAGACCTTTGTAACCCTCAGGGTGTTCTGGGTGACGGGCTCTGAGAAGTCCCCTCCCGGCGGGCTTACAGCCCCTATAATAGATATGCTTCCCTCTTTTCCATTAAGGGATTCCACGCGCCCTGCCCGCTCATAGAACTGGGAGAGTCGTGAGGCAAGATAAGCAGGATAGCCCTCCTCTCCAGGTAGCTCCTCTAATCTTCCCGATATCTCTCTTAAAGCTTCGGCCCACCTCGATGTGGAATCGGCCATTAAAGCGACTGCGTAGCCCATATCCCTGAAGTACTCTGCGATTGTCACGCCTGTGTATATACTGGCTTCTCTCGCCGCCACGGGCATGTTTGATGTGTTGGCTATTATCACTGTGCGCTCCATGAGGGGCTTCCCTGACCTCGGATCCTTTAATGAGGGAAATGTCTTAAGAACATCCGTCATCTCGTTCCCGCGCTCCCCGCAACCAATATACACAATTATATCGGCGTCACTCCACTTTGCAAGGCTCTGCTGGGTGACTGTTTTTCCTGTGCCAAAACCGCCTGGGATGGCAGCTGTCCCCCCCTTTGGGATTGGGAAAAAGGTGTCGATAACCCTCATCCCTGTTATTAATGGTATGGACGGATCCCTCTTCTCCCTTATGGGCCTTGATGTCCTCACAGACCATTTCTGGGAGAGCCTTATCTCTGACTCAACGCCAGTCTCCCCGTTCTTAACTACAGCCACCACATCATCAATCGTGTAATCCCCCTCTTTTACTATAGAGGATACAACGCCTGAAACTGATGGCGGAACGAGTATCCTGTGCTCAACGACAGATGTTTCTCTGATACTGCCTATGATTGCTCCTCCCTCTACCTTATCGCCCTTATTTATAGAGGGGAGAAAATGCCACTTCTTCTTATCATCGAGGGGCCTCACATTTATGCCCCTGGCTATGAAGTCCCCGCTCGCATCCTTTATTCTTAAGAGAGGCCTCTGAATACCGTCATATATCCCCCCTATTATGCCTGGCCCCAGCTCAACAGAGAGGCTTGCCCCCGTCGACCTGACAACGGAGCCCGGCTTTATCCCTGTTGTTTCCTCGTAAACCTGGATAATAGCATTATCCCCTTTTATCTGTATTACCTCTCCGATTAGCCCTTCCTCGCTGACTCTTACGAGCTCGTACATGAGTATTCCCCTCATACCAGATGCTACAACAACAGGGCCTGAAATCTTAATTATCTTCCCTGTAATCTCTCCTTTTCTCTCGCCTGAGAGAGCCTTTTTATTTGTTACACCCACCATTTTAAATCCTCCTTCACATTAATTCTCATCTTCCTTTAACTTAATACCCACAGTTGACTCGAATAGTTCGCTTATCCTCCTCAATGACTTCTTCCCATCAGATGATTTATCAGGAATCTCTATTATTATGGGCCCATCTATGGTTATCATACTCTTCCTGAGCATCTCGGACGCCCCCTCTGTGATTATAAGCACCCTCGCCTGCTTAACCTTCTCGGCAACCTCATTTATACTCTCTGTTCTTGCTATGAATGAGTGGGTAACCCCCGCCAGCTTGAATCCCATTACCGCATCCTCGTCTCCTAAAAGGGCTATGTCCATTTTTTCCACCGTCGAATTTTTTATTGGAATACCACTTCTCTTATCTTCTCCTTTGAGAAGCCCTCCTTCTTAAGCTTAAGCAATGCATATATATTTTTAACCTCTATCTCCTTTTCTATCAGGAGCCTTATGATGCCCCCTGTCTTAAGATGGTATTTTGACGCTATATTTCTTGCTTTCTCCTTAAGTATATTAACGAGGCCGATGTCTATGTTTAAAGAGGAGGAAGTGTCTATCTTGTTGGCGTACTGGGTATCCGCAATCAGGGAGTCCAGCTGGGCCGCATATGTCACTGAAGAGAGGGCCTCTATAGGTATTGTCCCGTTAGTCAGAAGAGAGGGGGTCTTTTTCATCCTAAGAGCCCTTATGAGCATCCTTATATTTGCGAAGTCTATCATGACGCTCCAATACTCGTTAAACGCTGCCCTTACATCGTCATCGTCGCATTTGTTTATGACAGAGGAGACCCTCCTGTAATAGGCGATGTCAAGCCTTGTGTATGTCTCTGAGAGGTCATTTGCGTTTGCCCTTGCAAGCTCGTCTTTAAACCGCGTCGATTCCATCGCCGCGATAAATGTCTGCATATCAGGAGAGGACTCTATCGAATTCTTCAGCTCACCCTTGATGAACCTCAGCCTTGGCATCTCCCCCTTGGAAAAGGAGTTTAGAGCCCTCTTAATATCTTTTATTACGAAGATGTCCTTTATTGCTGACATTATCTCCTTAGTCTTTGGGGGCGAAATCCTGAAAATCCACTCGTACTCTTTATAAAGCTCCATATCAAGGGCGTCTGCTATTGAGACTATATTGGATTCCTCCACTATCTTGGAGTAGGATGAGTCCTCGAGTATCGCTATTGCCTCCTCAAATGACGCCGCTGATATTAACTCGTCATATGTCTTGCCCTTAAGAAGAGTTGCATATCTGGCGCTCGCCCTTGTATTTGAGTATATATAGGGGACAAACTCCATAGTGTATTTAAGGGCGACGCCTGAAGTTACAGCGACGCCGATAGCTGCGGCTCCGAATGCAATTATAACCGGATTCATTCTTTATCTCCCTTATTAACAGGGGTTATCATCCCGCTGACCTTCTTCCTTACCTCTTCCTTCTTCTCCTCAAGCATTGACTGAAGGGTGAAATCTGCCCGTTTCCCATGCTTGTCATCTATTATCACGCCGAGGATATCGTTTGACCCCTCGATATCAAAATTTCCAAGTGACTTCACAAGAGGGACATCTTCAGGATTGACGACCACCTTGAATTCCCCGAACAGCCTTCCCTGCTCTAATGCTCTTTTAATGAAATCCTTATATTCAGGCTTTTCCCTGATTGATGAGAAGACACCCTCAATAATGCTGTTTATCAGCTCCTCCTTTTTAACCAGGTATTTCTTCCTCGCGTTTATCCTTGCCTTTGCCAGCTCGCTCTCCTTGTTTGCCTTTACCTCCTGTTCAAGTGCATGCTTAGCATTTTCCCTTATGCGCCTTACCTCTTCCTTTGCCTCCTCGATTATTTTGCTCGCCTTATCCTCTGCCTCTGCCAGCCTTTCCTTTGCCTCCCTTCTTGCGTCGCCAATTATCTTAAGCTTAATCTTCTCAACGCCGTTTCCGTTTCCCTTAGTTGGTTTTACCATGATAATCACCTGTTACTATTTTGTTGCATCAGATTATGTGGAATCCAAGCATTATGAGTATTGAAATCAAAAGTCCGAATATCGCGTATGTCTCTGGTATGACGCTTAATACAAGCCCCTTTCCTGTCGCCGCCGGATCCCTTAGGGAAGCACCTATGCTGCTCCCGCTTACCATTCCCTGGCCAAGGGCGGATATAGCGGCGAGCCCCATGCCAAGCCCCATAGCTATGCCTGACAGGCCCTGTGCAAGAGTGGTGGTGCCTGTGATTTCGCTTATGAGCCCTGTGCCTGTAATGAGGAGTATGGCTATTATCGTTCCGTATAATGCCTGAGTCTCGGGAAGAGCGCTGAAAAGAATACCCTTGCCGAAAATTTTTGATGACTCTGTGATTCCGGCAACTCCGGATGAGGCTGCTATCCCCTGGCCAATGGCAGAGATGGCTGCGAGGCCAACAGAGAGTCCTGCACCGATGGCGACATATCCAAGGGGAACGGAGAGGTGGGGGTTAACAGCTCCGAGGAGTCCTCCGCCAACAAGGAGGAGGATAGCAATAAGGAAACCATACAAAGCCTGAGTCTCAGGAAGAGCACTAAAAAGAATCCCCTTGCCAAAGTTCCTGTTGTTCTCTGTTGTTGATGAAACCCCTGAGCTTGCGACTATTCCCTGGCCCACAGCAGAGACAGCAGCCAAGCCGACAGCAAGACCCGCACCAATAGCAACAAGACCAGCAGGAACAGTAAGAGCGGTCTTAACAGCAGTAATCAAGCCCCCACCAACAAGAAGAAGGATAGCAATAAGGAAACCATACAAAGCCTGAGTCTGGGGAAGAACACTAAAAAGCAGAGCCTTACCAAACATACTCTTCTTCTCAGTAACAG
>WALR01000109.1 GCA_015522765.1 Candidatus Woesearchaeota archaeon
AAATTACCCTTAAACAATAAATAAGACAATAAAAAACCCAAAATGCACATTCATGTCCCAGACGGGGTGTTGCCCCCCTGGTTATGGATTAGCGGATTCCTTATACTTCTCCCATTTCTAGTCATAGCCCTGCTCAAAGCAAAAAAGAACAACGAGAAGATGGTCTTATCAGCAGCAATGGCTTCAGTAATGCTCGTAATCTTCTCCATCCACATACTCGGAAACCACATGAACTTCACTCCCCTTACAGGAATACTCCTCGGACCCTGGTGGTCGCTTATATCTGTAAGCGCAGTGAACATATTCCTCGCGATGATGGGCCATGGCGGAGTAACCGTTGTCGGACTGAACACCCTCCTAAACTGGTCAGAGTCCCTTATTGCATGGGCGCTGTTCTGGGGGCTGATTAAAACAAAGAGGAAAGGAAGCAAAGAAGCACGCTACAGGGCGAGAGAGGTGTACTCGGGCATATCAGCATTTACAGCACTTATGGCCTCCTTCGGCATATTCCTCTTCATAATCAGCCTGGCAAACATGAACCCCTCCTTCCTTTACCATGGGAGCAATGGTAAGATTATAGAATTCCACCTCTTCCATATTCTGCACCTAACCCACGAGAACAATGAGGGCGGTGCATTGCCCACTAATATCCCGGCAACCAGCCAGATATCACTCACTAGATTTGCAGCTATCTCCTTCCCCATAGTTTTAGTGCTTGCAGTAATCGAATCAATTCTAACTATCTACATCGTAAGATATATAGATAAGGTGAAACCAGAGATTGTCAATAAGGAGCTATAAATGCATTCAGATATCTACCTACTGGACTATTATGCAAACACAGGCAACACTATATTTCACCATGCCTCAGCAATCAGCAAACTAGTATTTGTGACCGGCTACCTTCTCCTGATAGTCTTCTCATATTCAATCCCCCTTCTGGCATTCTTCACACTGATGAACATCCTGCTCTGCCTTTTGAGCCGGATAAACCCATCCTATCTCTTAAAGCTTGTGCTCTATCCGTTTTACTTCGCCGCCTTCTTCGCCCTCTCCCAGCTGCCAAACTACACCCTCGCCACAGTAACCATTCTTAGGGTGATTGCAACAGTTACACTCATGGTCTTCCTCATCGCAACCACAAAATACACCTATCTATTCAGCATTTTAGGAAAGCTGTCGCCCACATTTGCGACGGTTCTCCTTCTCACCTACACCTTCCTATTCATATTTATTGACATGCTTGAATCAATGTGGAATGTCATGAAGATAAGGGGGCATGACTCCGCCTCCTTCACGAGAAAACTTAAGAACATAGGAAACCTCCTCGCGCTTATTTTCATAAGAACAATAACAGAAGCAGAAAAGATATATAACATAATGGTTATAAGGGGGTTTAAGGGGAGGATAATGACACTGTCATCTGATGAGCTTGCGCTTAAGAAAAACGATATGTTCCTAATAATGCTTATTGTGATTATTGGAGGAGGAATATGGCTGAGCAGAATGATATAATAAGCAGGAACATTGAGCATTACCACGAAGCTAAAAGGAAATGCCTGACTGGATGCGCTGTAGAGATAGGCTGTCTTAAACACATGTATTCAGACGGAACATCGGTGGAGCTATGCGGCGTTCAGCTTTCTATCGAGAAAAAAGAGAGGGTTGTGATAAGCGGGAAGAACGGCTCGGGAAAGAGCACCCTTATCCATCACATGATAGGGCTCCTCGTCCCCGTAGAGGGGGATATAAAGGTCATGGGCGTCTCCACAAAATCAAAAAGATTTAAGGAGGTGAGAAATGAAATAGGAATTGTCTTTCAGGATGCAGAGCAGCAGCTTATCGCCCCTACAGTCTTTGACGATATCGCATTCACCCCCCTAAACCTGGGGTGGGGCAAGGAGAAGACCGTGCGAAGGGTGAACAGGGTTATGGAGGATTTAGGGATCACCCATCTAAAGGACAGGGTGCCCCATTACCTAAGTGGGGGGGAGAAAAAAAAGGTTGCCCTTGCAGGAGCATTGGCTGCCAGCCCTAAACTCCTGCTTTTGGATGAGATATTCTCGAACATCGATGAACAATCAAAGGACAGAATAATCCAATACCTCATAAAACTTAATAAGGAGGAGGGCATAACCATTGTACTGACCACTCATCAACCTGAGATTTCAAAGATTTTTGCGACGAGGGAGATAAGACTTTAAAGGTGTCCATTATGCGCGAGCCCGATAAAAAACAGGGAGAATCAAAGGAAAAGAATCCTGTCTCAAAGTTGTCTATTCTGGACTTGCTTAAGAGAATTGTAGATGCATCAAAAAACACCCGGGCAGATAAGAAAAGGTTGGGAGAATACAGAAGGGCGATACTTAAAAGAATAAGACTTGTTAATGAACTTCTCGCTAAGAAGAGGGAGATAAAGGAGAGCGAGATTAAGAGGATAAACCTGACATCTAAGATTCTTGAATTGCTCGAGGACAAGATTAGGAATAAAAGAAGCGAGTCAAATGTTATCAGGGCGGAAAGAAGGGACACGGAGCTTGTAAAGGAGATTGAGCTGGAAGAGATTGACGAGGCAAGAATAGAGGAGATTAACATTGAAGAGGAAAGAACCATCAACGAAGTATTTGATAAGTTGAAGAGCATAGAGCACCTCATGGATAAACTCGGCAAAAAGAGAAAGAATGCATAATTAAAGTAGTGGGTTAATCCTGTAAAAAGTTCATGCGGCTAAATTCTTCATTTCCATACTGCCAAAGATATTAACGAGTACAGCCACAATCACCGTCGTCAGAGGAACCATTGGGGCAAATATGCTTATCATCGTGTTATCCTGAAACACCCCTATCCTTACGGCTATCAGGAGGATAATCATGCTCTCCACATCGAGGCTCAGCATGGAGCTTGCAGCCACGCCCGGCATTGGCTGCTTGTTCTTCTTGAAGAGGACATAGGAAACAGAGAACTTTATCATCATTATAAGGGTTAAGAGGGTGAGGGATATTCCCAGATTATTCCATACGCCGACGAGGTCTATCTCCGCCCCGAACCACGCAAAGAAGAGGGGCACGAAGAAAACAGATGCCAAAGCGTCCACCTGATTCATGAAGGAGGGCCTCTCGGAATAATTCCCCTTCGCTACAATCACCCCTGCAAGAAAGGCGCCTATTATAGATGTTAAACCGAGAGCGTCACTGAGATAGGCTAATCCTATAAGGAGAATCAGGGAGATAAAGAGCCTTGCCTGCTCTATATTCAGGTTTATAAGGAATCTAGAAAACTTGGCGAATATGTTTCTTGCGATAAGGACTATTATTGCGAATGAAACAAACTTTATGCTGTTGATTAAGAGCGCCCCTTTCCCCCCGCTGAACAGGATAGTTACAACCACCAGTATGAGAAGCCCAAAGATGATATTTGTTATTGCGGTGTTAAGAATAAGCTTTCCGTAAGGCTTGTCAAATATCTTTTTTGAGAGGAGTATCTTGGCAGGAACTCCGAGGTCAACAACGCTGTAGGCGAGCGCGGCGAAGAGTGCCTGCGAAAGGCTCAGCTTAAGAAAGAAAAAGAGGAGTACACCTATAAATGTCGCGGTGAAGATTGTCAGCGCAAAGTAGAGGGGGGTTCTCTCCTCGACTATGCTTCTCAAACGCTTAACCTTCATCCCGCTCATGAATATGATGAGGAGCACCCCTATCTCTGCAAAGCCCCCTATCAGCTCTGGGTTTATGAGGTTCAGCACCTGCGGCCCGAGTATAACCCCCCCAATCATATAGCCGACGACGCTGTCAAGATGGAGCCTTGAGAAAAGCTCCCCCAACAAGAAGCACATGGCTAAAACAAGGAGAATAACCAGAAGCATCTCGTCCAGCGGCACATTTACTATGTGCAGAGAGTTCAGGAAAAATCCCGTGTTCATTTTTTGCCTCTCATAATTTTTTCCTGGCAGAGGAATAAAAGTCAGGCATATCTCTCCATCAATTCCCTCCTTACATCTGCATTAAGCTCCTGAAGCGCCAGTGGTTTCTTTGCCAGCTGGGGCAGGTCCTGCTCATAACTTTCTCTGTCATCAGTGTAGAATATGCCTATGGGAATCCTCTCCCCCCACTCATCTGCTTTTCTCCAGGCAGCCTCAACATCCCTCACATTATGTCCTTCTTCCTCGAGTTTGTAAACCCTCTTCTTGTAGAAGTCATATGTGTTCACCTTGTTGAATACGACACATGGCTGGAGAACATCTATAAGTGAGAAGCCCTTGTGCTTTATTCCGGCTGCAATAATCTTTGAGAGATGCGCAAGGTCCCCTGCGTATCCCCTAGCGATGAATGAGCCGCCCATAGCGAGCCCCACCTTAAGCGGATTCACCGGAAGCTCAATAACTCCGAAGGGGGTGCTTTTGCTCTTGAAGCCCTTCTGGCTCGTCGGACTTGTCTGGCCTGTTGTAAGGCTGTATACCATGTTGTTATGGACGATGTAGGTTATATCCGGATTTCTCCGCAGAGAGTGTATAAAGTGGTTTCCTCCTATACCATAGCCGTCGCCGTCGCCGCCGTTCGCAATAACCGTGAGCCTGTTGTTGGCCAGTTTTATCCCCGTAGCCACAGGAAGCGGCCTTCCGTGGAGAGTCTCAAATCCGTATGTTTTAAGCCAGTGCACAATCTTGCCGCTGCATCCTATCCCTGAAACAACAACGGTGTTATGGGGCGGAATATTAAGAGAGACAAGCGCCTGCTTCATTGCCATCAATATCCCGTAGTTCCCGCATCCGGGGCACCAGTTCGGCTTGTCATTCGTCGAGAGGTCAGCTATTTTCATTTTGAATCACCTCTTATTATTCTCAGCACATCCTCCTTTATTTCCTCAGGGAAGAACGGCCGCCCGTCATACTTGAGTATCCTGTCCTTAATGTATACTCCTGTCTTTTCCCTTATCACAGATGCAAATTGCCCTGTCGCATTATTCTCCGCTATAATCAGCCTGTTCCTCCTGGAAATTTTCATGAGCGGCTCCTCCCTGAAGGGAAGGATGTAGATATAGTGGAGCAGGTTAATTAGAACTCCCTCTTTCTTAAGCAGCTTCATCGCTTCAAGTATTGCTCCCTTCGGCGTTCCCCATGTAACAATTGTTATCTTCGCCCTCTTATTGCCATAAAGCATGGGCTCCGGAAGCCTCTTCTTAAGGTATTCCAGCTTCCTCATCCTCTTGTCAACCATCGCAGTCCTCTCCCTGCTGTCCTCTGTGAAGTGGCCCGTCTCGTCATGCTCATAGCTGGTTACATGATGAACACCCCCCTTCATCCCAGGAATCACCCTCCTTGAAACCCCTGTTGGCGTTATCTCATATCTGTTGTACTCCTTCAGGGCGTTGAGCTCCTTCTGAGAGAGGAGCTTCCCCCGTCTTATTTTTACGCGGGATGTCCTGAACGGATTAACGGATTTATGGCTCTCAGATAGGTACTTGTCTAGGAGAACAATGACTGGGAGCTGGTACTCCTCAGAGTAGTTGAACGCCTCTCCTATCTTATAGAATGCCTCCTCGACATCGCCAGGTGCAAGCACAACCCTGGGGAAGTCCCCCTGGCTCGCGTGCATCACGAATCTCAGGTCGCCCTGCTCGGTGAATGTGGGCATCCCTGTGCTTGGGCCGACCCTCTGGCTCACAACCGCGACGACAGGAACCTCTGAGCAGCCTGCCATTCCAAGCGCCTCTGTCATAAGTGCAAATCCGCCTCCGCTTGTCCCTACCATAGCCCTTACTCCTGCAAAGCCCGCGCCTATCGCCATGTTCATCGCCGCAAGCTCGTCCTCTGTGTGCTTCACCACTAAACTGTACTTTCTCTCGAGGGCGGCGAGTGTATGAAGGATTGACGACGCAGGAGTCATCGGATAGGCGGCATACAATTTCATGCCTGCCTGCACCGCCCCCATCGCCGTAGCATCATTGCCTGTTAAGAGTATCCTTTTCTTCTTTCCATTCTTATCGTTAACAAGGGGGACAAGCCGCACTGCATAGTCAGTGATTTCTTCCTTGGCATACTTCTCCGCGAGCTTATACCCCCTCATAGCCGCATGTATATTAGAGGATATCACCCTGCTTCCTTTCTTCCTGAAGAAATCCCTCAGCACAGCATTTAACACTGTTATGGGGAATGCTGTTATTGCAAGCGAAGCCGCTATCGCTACAACATTCCTCATAAGAATATTCCCCTCTTCTTCAGCTATCTTAACAAGGGGGAATGGGAAGAGTCTTATGTCGCCTCTCTTTTTAATCAGTGTTTTTATTTTACTAACCGGCGCGGTTGTCTCTTCGTATATTATTATTCCCCCTTTTCTCATCTCCCTGAAGTTCTTTGTTATAGTTGCCTCGTCAAGTGCAACGAGTATATCAAGCTGCCTGACTGCCGAGTGTATCTCCTCGTCTGATGCCCTCACCTGATAGGTATTGTGGCCGCCGCGGATTAAGCTTGGATACTCGTCTGTGTCAAACACCCATAATCCTGCGCGCATAAGCGCCTTGCTCATTATCTCTCCGCTCGCCTTTATGCCGAATCCAGCAGGCCCGCCTATCTTCCAGGAGAAGCTGTTGATTATCTCTCCTTTCTTCTTTTTTCCTGTCATTTAAATCACCCTTTTATATCAAATCGCTATTTTCATCACACTATTAAAGCAGAAATTTGATATTAAACTCTCAGAAAAGCCAATTAAATTATCTAAACGCATTACAGCCACCTCTTTTATTGCTCATGAATAATGGTTATTTTTAAGTTTATTGTTTACGGGCATTCATAAAGAAGAGTAAACCTCCTTCATTAAAAGGGCATCCTTCTCTATTATCGGGCTCTCCGAGATTACCACTCCTCTCGCCTTAAAATCCTTCAGCGCCTTGAGAACCGCCCTGTAATTAAAGTCTGACTCTTCAAGCGGGAGATGGTATCGCTCCCCCTTGTCAGAGTAGGCTATCCCTGACATGTGGATGTGCATTCTTTGAAGAGCCTCCCTGCCGAGGCGCTCCTCAACACTTGAGAGTATCTCTGAGAACTGCTCGTAACTATTTATCTTGCCCGCACTCCTCGCGTACAGGTGGGCGAAGTCTATGCAGGGGAGGACCTGCTCGACCTCCTCGCTTAACCTTATTATCTCATGAATATCCCCGAATTGAACCGGCTTTCCAGTGGTTTCCGGCCTCACCCATATCTTCCTCCCCTCATCCTTAAGGACTTTTACTATGCTCTTCAGGGTGTTCCTTACTCTCGCATAAACAGGCTCCTTTTCCATCCCGAGATAATAGGCTGCGTGGAATGTCATGCTGAACGCCCCTGAGTCATCAGCCCTCCTCGCCGCGTTCAACACGCGCTGGATGCTCGCCGCCTCCTTCTCCTCCTCTCTCGCGTTAAGGTTTATGTAGTACTGGCCGTGGCATGTCAACGCCACATCAGAGGATTTCGAGGCGTTTTTAACAGCCGGGGCAGTCTCGGCAGAGATGTTTATCCGCCTGACGAATTCCAGCTCCATCGCCTCTAAGCCGAGCTCGTCCACCTTCAAGACGCCCTCTGTTATGGGCAGCCCCTTCGCGTATATTGGTATGCCCGCTGTCCCGAACCTCAACTTTTTGAATGGCTTCTCGATTCCTTCCATTTCAGTCACCTACTTGAACATCTCCCGCAACACCTTCTCCTTAGGGATACCCATCTGCAGGAGCATCTCATAAATGTCCTTCACCATTGGCGGAGGCCCGCATATGTATATCTTGGTTTCATCGCTGTCAAGGGGAAATTTTTCCCTGCTTATTACTTCTCTCACCACCTGGGCATTTATCCTTCCGCTCATAAAGCCCTCTCTCCCCTCCCTTGTGAGAGTGAAGAAGACCTTTAGCTGGCCATCTGACTCCCCCACAAGTTCATCATAGTATATAATCTCTTCTTTTCTCCGCGAGGAATACAAGAGGATTATATCCGCCCCGTCGATTACTGCGGTGTCAATTATGGACTTCAGGGGGGCTATGCCGCTTCCCCCGGCTATCATTAACAAATGGCCCGCGTCCCCCTTTTGATAGGTGAAATTTCCCATAGGACCCCTAAACTTAAATGATTTCCCTACGGCTAACTGCTTCTTTATCTCCTGGGTGAAGACGCTATCAGCCCTTACCCTTATGGCAAGCTCAAAAGTGTCATCTTTGTAGGGTGTTGATGCTATTGAATACGCCCTTGACTCCTCTTTGGAGTTTATGTTGAGGTAGAGCATCACAAACTGCCCTGCAAGAAAGCTGAATCTTTTCTCAGGCTTCACAGTGTATATTAGTCCATGGGCGCCGCTTGTCTTTGAATTAACTATTTCTCCCTTAAACTCGTGCGGCATAGTTACTTCTTCTCTGCTCTGCATAGGTACGCACCTCACTTGTTATTGACTATATTGACTGGTGTTGAATGCATAAATGACGAGATGTTGTCAAGCGTCGTCGAGAGTATCCTCTGGAGGGCTTCCTCGCTGTTAAATGCGTTGTGGGGGGTATACACAACATTGCCCATCTTAAGTATTATCTGGTCCCTCAGCAGGGTTTTAATCTTTTCTGTCGGCTCGTCCTTCACTAAGAGCTGGCTCTCCTCTTTGACAAGCGCCTCTTCCTCAAGCACATCAAGGCCTGCGCCGCCAAGAATGCCCTTCTCAAGACCGTAGAGTAGGGCGCCTGTGTCAACGAGACCCCCCCTCGCGGTGTTTATCAGCAGCGCCCCCCTCTTAAACTTTCGTATATTACGCCTGTTGATAATGTGGTGGGTGTGCTTATTGTAGGGAAGGTGAAGGGACACAATATCCGAGTTTCCGAGCAGATAATTTAAATCGGTGTAGCTGAAGCCCAGGACCTCTGACATGAACTCGTCCCTGTGAAGGTCGAAGGCAAGGACATTCATTCCGAAGCCCCTCCCTATCCTTATTGTGTGGAGCCCTATATGGCCTACCCCTACCACACCGAGGGTTCTACCCTTAAGGTCAAACCCCCTCAGCCCGTCAAGGGAGAAGTCTCCCTCCATCACCTTCAGGTATGCCTTGTGCACCTTCCTTGATAAAGCAAGTATCAGTGCAAAGGCGTGCTCCGCAACGGTGTTCTCGCCGTAGAAGGGCACATTCGCCACGAGGATTCCGCGCTTTGAACACTCCTCAAGGTCTATGTGGTCGAAGCCTGTTGAGCGCGTGGATATCAACTTTAACTTTGGCATTTTCTCAAGCTCTTTCTTACCGATATGGGAGTTAATAAACACAGAGATAACAGCTGCATCCTTTGCCTTGCTGATGTTTCGCTCATTAAGCTTATCGGTAACTATTACTTTCCTGCCCTTTATCCTCGCCTTCTTGAGCGGCTCCCTCTCCCAGTCTGACACCTCGAAGAATATGATATCCGCCATTATATCCACCTCTTCATTATTTTTTATTAAACCTTTTTATTAAGCTCTCCTTGCACAAGACTCAGGAGCTATTAATATTTATAGTTATGTATTCCTGATTTCGCAAGGTTAAATTGGAAGACCAGAATCAGCCTCTCTTCTTAATAATAGATATTGAATATTTTCCCTGGGGATGCTCAATATAGGCAAAGTCATAAGGGGTGTTTTGGGGCAGGTTGAGACAGATGTCATCCCATCTAAAGTGAAGGTATGAATCATGGTTTATCAGGATAATTGAGCCGGCAGACTTTATTGCCTCTGCCAGAGAAGGAAGAGCCTCCCTAATCAGACATGGAAAGTTCTGGACAAGGATTGCATCAAGGGAGTCCTCTGCAAAGGGCAGGCCTCCCTTTGCATCAGCCTGAACAAAAAGGGTGTTCTCCTCGTAAGTGTATCCCTCCTTCAAAAAAGTGAGGATCTCTTTTTTGATATCTATCATTATCTTCTTCGCATCACTTGGATAGATAAGGAATGATGAATTATAGGAGATGCCCAGCTCTGCAATCGTGTGTGGTTTCTCATGGGGAAATGCATACGAGAGAGCAACATCGAGAGCCTCCCTGGCTAATTCTTTAGCTGAATTATCAGCAGGTTTTACCCTTCTTTTAGAACTTCCCCTTCTCCTGACAACAGGCGGTATGAACAGCACATCAGACAGCCCGGCTATTTCGAATAGCTCATTAGCACTGATTTGCCACTCCATAGGAACAGGTAAGTGGTTATTATATAAAAGTTTGTTGGAGCAGCTATTCAGATAACCTTCTCGTCCTTCTCCTTGTTTATGATGTGGATTACATTCACCGGGCAGCTGTCCGCAGCCTCCTTCATGCACTCAAAATCCTCCTCGTCGATCTCAAGCACTTCCAGAGAGCCCTCTTTCTTGGCCCCTTTGAGCAGGGACTTTCCGTCCTCGTCGCTCATCGCCCAGAACTTGTCGCACACCGCGGCGCAGGCGCCGCACCCTATGCAGTTTGGCCTGTCATGTTCGACCCTGTATTTTGCCATGTTAATAACCTCCTTTGAGTAAGATTTAAACAAGTGGTCAGTGAGAAAGCCCCTTAATTTATAAGTTTTTTGAAAAGCCTAGTACTCTATCCCCCTCCTCGCCTTGACGCCCCTGTCGAACGGGTGCCTTATGAGCTTGAACTCTGTGGCATAGTCCGCAAGTCTAATTATCTCCTTGGGGGCTCCCCTGCCTGTTATGATTAGCTCTGTCCTTTCGTACTTGTTCTTAATCAGCCTTATAAGCTCCTCCTTCTTGACGAAGCCGAGGCTTACAGCCACATTGACCTCGTCGAGTATTACCATGTCATATTCCCCTGAGGAGGCGACCTCCCACGCCTTCTTCATCCCCTCAATACAGTACTCCTTTTGCTTCATGTCATTGACGAAGCACCACCTGCATGTCCCGCATTCTATGTCGTCCCTTACATAATCAAAGTACTGGTAGGGCGTGTTTATTCCCAGCAGTTTCATCTGCTTCTGCTCCTTTATGCAGGGCTTCCCGTACTGGATGAACTTCACATGGGGGAGAAAGTTCTTTGCGCTTATCAGCTCCCCTGTGTAGGCGCCGCCCTTCATGAACTGTATTATGAACACCCTCATTCCCTGGCCTACCGCTCTTAACATTGCGCCCATCGCCGCAGATGTTTTCCCCTTTCCGTCCCCTGTGTACACATGGACTAAACCGAGGTTTTTCCTTGACATTTTTCACCGGCATTAATTCTTCTTCAGGTTAAAGACCTGCTCACTGAGGCTTCCCTCCCTGTAGACAGTAACCCCCTTGCATCCCAGCCTGTAGGCGTCGAGGAATATCTTCTCTATATCATGGATTGTCGCGTCTGAGGGCAGATTAACAGTCTTGGAGATTGCATTATCGACATACTTCTGGAATGCGGCCTGCATCTTAACATGCCACTCGGGAGAAACATCAAATGCTGTTACGAATACCCTCCTGAACTCCGCGGGGATATCATAAATGTTTTTTACGCTTGAGAGATTGAGTATTCTCGACACCAGCGCCTGAGAATAAAACCCGTTCTTCTTCGCAATCTCCTCAAATGCACGGTTGACTATGACTATTTCAGAGCCGTCGGCTGTTTTCCTCGAGTAGGCCAGTGAGAAGTTCGGCTCTATACTTGGAGAGGTGTTCGCAAGCAGACTTCTTGCCCCTGCAGGGGCTATCCCTGTAATTGCGGCATTCCTCCTTATCTTTCCGTGCATCTGGGGAGAGAAGGCAGAGAAGGGCCCCCTGCATCTGGCGAGCTCCACTGACTCATCAAGGGCTGTTTCGCTTATGAACCTCATCACTGACTCGGCAACGGCTAATGCATCTTCAGAGTTGTAGGATATCCTTAACCTAAACAGCATGTCTGCAAAGCCCATAACTCCAAGACCTATCTTACGGGTCTGCTTGGTCGTGTCTTCAATGCGCTTCAGGGGATACTTTGAGATGTCAATTGCGTCATCCAGAAATCTGACTGCCAGTCTGACTGTCTTTTTGAGAAGCTCCCATTTTATGGCTGACTTAAGATACTCGGTGAGGGGCAGCTGTTGATATTTAGAGCTGTTATCTTCATTCACAAAGAGAGAGAGGTTAACTGCGCCTATGACGCTTGACTCGTATGGGAGAAGGGTCTGGTCTCCGCAGGGATCTGTCGTCTCTATCCTGCCCAGCTCGGGCGTTGGATTATACGCGTTTATCCTGTCTATGAACAAGACGCCAGGGTCGCCGCTCTTCCAGGCGGTCGCGGCTATGAGCGTCAGTATGTCGCTCGCGTTGAGCCTTGATACCTCCCTCCCGCTGTGGGGATCCCTAAGGGGATACTTCTGGTTCCTGATTGCCGCCCTTATGAACCTGTCGGTAACCTCCACTGATATGTTAAAATTCTTAAGCTCGCTCAGCTCCTTAATCGATATGAAGGAGAGGATGTCAGGATGCTCAACATTAAGACTGCCGAGATTGGCTGCTTTTCTCATTCCCTGATGGGCCGTCAACTCAGATGAGTAGTTGAATAGCTTGAGGAATGCTAATGGCCCCGAGGCATTTGAGGAGGATATAGAAGTGGAGCCGCCTTTCATCCTCAGCCTTGAGAAAGAGAAGCCCGTGCCTCCCCCTGCCCTCTGCACCAGGGCCTTGGCCATAAGTGCGCGGTAAACCCCCCTCATCGTGTCCTCTACAGGAAGCACATAACAGTTCGGGAGCATTCCGAGTCTCGTACCTGCATTAGCCAGTATCCTGCCGCCGGGAAGAAAGAGAAAGTCTCTCAACAGCATGTAGAACTCCTCCTCTATTGTCTCCCTGCCGGAATCCGGGCATTTATCCCTGTAGTTCTTCTCTGCCTTTGCCACTGCCCTTGCAACCCTCCTGAACATCTCAGAGGGAGTTTCTATTTTTCCCTCGTCGTCCACCCGCAGATACCTCGACTTAGCAATCATGAGTTGGGAGGGGCTCAGCTTCAGGTCGTCTATACTCCCTATTGTCCGCTTAGAAAAATCCCTGAGCTCCTTCCTTTTGTGCCTGTACAATATGTATGCCTTCGCGATGTCCGGAAAGCCCTCCTCCATAAGAACATTCTCTGTGGCGTCCTGGACATCCTCAACACTCGGTATGGCTTTTTTGTCGGACGCATACGCGAGGGCCAGCTTAACCGAGACCATCCTTGCAAGCTCCTCTGCGTTAATCGAGCTGTTCCCGACAGATGCTGCTGCCTTGATTATTGCCTTTATTATCCTTTCAATATCAAATTTTACTATGCTCCCGTCTCTCTTAATAACTCTGGATATATCCTTCCTAGCCTCATCATTTAATTCCACAACAACCCCCCTAGCTGGTTCAATAGTTATCTTTTATATACTTTACCTAAATGTGCTCATTGCACACTCTTTTAAGAAGAGACAGCTATTCATGAAAAAATATTAAAAGAACAGGGTATTTACCTGGAGAATGATTATAGGAGTCGTAGGCAAGGCAAATGTTGGGAAGTCAACCTTCTTCAAGGCGGCCACGCTTATGGAGGTGGAGATAGCCAATTACCCCTTTGCAACCATAAAGCCGAATCACGGGGTGGGCTTTGTCAGTCTTAAATGCGTTGACACAGAGTTCAATGTTCAGTGCAACCCCCGTGTAGGATTCTGCAGGGAGCACATAAGGTTTGTTCCTGTCGACATGATTGATGTTGCAGGACTTGTCCCTGGCGCCCATGAAGGAAAGGGAATGGGGCTTGAGTTCCTCAACGACCTCAACCAGGCGGATGCCCTCATACATGTAATTGATGTATCAGGGGGAACCAATGAGAAGGGGGAGCCGCTAATCCCTGGGGAATACGACCCTTCGCAGGACATACTCTTCCTCGAGGAGGAGCTTGACCACTGGTACATTAAGATATTCCAGAAGGTGTGGGATAAGTTCTCCAGGCAGGCGGTAATGGACAAGGAAGACTCTGTTAAGGCGATAACCAAGCAGTTCTCTGGCGTGGGAGCCACAGAAGAGATTGTGGAGGGCATAATAAAGGGCAAAGGACTGGAGGAGAAGAGGCTTAACGAGTGGTCGAGGGAGGATGTCAATAAAGTTGCATCTGAGCTCAGGAGGATAACCAAGCCCATGATTATCGCGGCAAACAAGATTGATGTTAAGGGGGCATACGAGACCTACTTAAGATTAAAAGAGCAGTTCAGGGACAGGGTGATAGTCGCCTGCTCCGCGGAGTCAGAACTGGCATTAAGAGAAGCGGATAAAACAGGGCTTATTGATTACATCCCGGGAGAATCGGACTTTAAGGTGAAGGGGCAACTTAGCGGGGTGCAGAGCAAAGCATTGGAGTTCATAAGGGAAAATGTTCTTAAAAAATACGGGGGCACAGGAGTCCAGCAGGTGATTAACAGCACGATTTTTGATGTTCTGAAGTATATAGCCGTCTTTCCCGGCGGGGTAAACAAGCTGGCAGACAAGGACGGCAATATACTGCCCGACTGCTTCCTCCTGCCCGAGGGAAGCACAGCGCTCGACTTCGCCTATAAGATTCACTCTGATTTGGGAGACAGGTTCATAAGGGCGATAGATGTTAGGAAGAAGCTAACTGTCGGGAAAGAGCACATTCTCCATCACAGGGATGTAATAGAGATAATAAGCGACAAGTAAAGAAGCCTCCGGGGGGAATTGAACCCCCGACCTGCGGATTACAAGTCCGCCGCAATAGCCGCTATGCTACGGAGGCAACAATCAGGGAGAATAGGTAATACTATTAAAAATTTTGCTATTATGATGGCAGCTGCTACTTTTCCTCTTTTATTCCAAGGGGGCTTGTGAAGCTCTTTGACCGGTCATCGGGGTGGTAGGTGTCAAAAAACTTTCTAAGCTCCTTCTGGAGTGAATACGCATCTCCAAGCACCTCCTCCCTGTGAACCTCGAAATCCCTCCAGATTATCCTGTAGACAAACTGGTGATAAAAATGCTTCAGCAGCCAGTGATTCCTCCATTTCTCCTCATAGTCAGACTCGAGGAATGCATCCATTATCACATTGAAGCGTGCATTCTGGAGTGTGACCTTCTTGTTGGCCCTGACGACATCAACATCCCTCATATTAGTTGCATGCAGCATTATCCTGAGTATCCTCCTGTAGAATGGGTTCCCCTCAGGAACATAGACACACCTCCAGAGTAAAAGAACCTCGCTCCCGTTCCTTCCGGCTGACTGGTAGTAGAGGTTCTCGGGGAAGTCCTCGTCGTCTGTGCTCTCCACATAGTCATTCTCGATTACCCAGCGGTGGAGGAGGTTGTAGAGCTGGTACAGGTCGCAATTCCCCTCATATGTCACCTCGATGTGCCCTGCGTAAAGAGTCATACCCTAAAAAGGGACTGCTTTTTATAAAAATGTTTCGATGCCCTTGCAGATAGAGAGAATGCCTTAAGCACAAATTTATTATATTCTATTGATATCCGTTAAAAAGGAGATGGGGAAGGAACAGCTGTTCAGAAGGATAAAGGAATCTTTGAAAAAGAGCATTAACATGAGCATAAGCGATGACTCTAAGATAGTTCTCCCTGCGCCCTACAAAACAATCAGCTTCGGAGAGCTTGAATTCAGAGGGGTGAGGATTGAAAACGAGAATAAGCTTAAGGGCTGGTTCATAGACGGCAGCAATTTCTCCCTTGTCAACTCTCCCGCACTAAACCTCAGCATGCTGAGGATTGCCGCAACCACGGGAAAAGAGGCGGTCAAGGGGGAGGGTTTTGTAATCGTAAAGAGGGTGAAAGATGAAAATCTCTCGCTGGAGTTCTTTCCTCTTGACAACATCTTTGAATTATTGGCGGGAGGCATAGGAGGAGCAATAACTATGGATTCAGGCGCAGAGGAGGCTGTTGGCGAGGTTAGGAGGCTTATGGAGCTTTATCTGCCGGGACTCCTCCTCTCGCAGAGGATTAAAACTGATTTTAGCCCAGACTTCGTCGCTATTGACGGCTCGCTGGTTCCTGCATCAGGGAAACAGGAGGAGCTAATTAATGCGCTGCTTGAGAAAACATCAAGTATGTCATCCAATGGCTCGCCTGTACTGATAGCGGGGCTGTCAAAGACCAGCATGGCGAGTGTAGCTGATGTACCTCTCTCCCTCGTTGTTCGTAGCCCCCTCCCTGTGTGGAGTGCAAATCTGGGATTCATGAAGATTGGGGAGTTCAGGGTGGACGCCTTTATTTCAATGCTTCATAAGAGGGCGAGCCACAAATTTATCGTTGAGCTTTTCCCCCCTAAAGATGACGCAACTGAATCCCTGTTCGGAACATTGGCGTCACTCTCAAACGATCCCTCCTTCCTCGGCTACCCTTATCCCCTAATAAAGGCCCACTACCTCTCAAAGATATCCTCGAGGGAGGCGGAGTATTACAGGCACCGCGTCGCCCCTTCTTGGAATGAGAAGATTGAGCTGCTTGAGTCGTCACTCAACGCCCACACCTTCCTTGACGCTATTAGAAGATATGGAAGAAGAAAATGACTATGTCTAAGTCCGGGCTGGGGATACTCCTTTCTAAGCTTAGGGTTTTTGAGAATCCCTCTGTTATCCTGGAGCAGTATCCCACCACGCCTGAGCTCGCCGCAGAGGTCTGCCACCTCGCATTTATGAGGGGAAACATAGAGGGGAAGAGGGTTGCTGACCTGGGGGCAGGCACGGGCATACTTGGAATAGGAGCCCTCCTCCTG
>WALR01000110.1 GCA_015522765.1 Candidatus Woesearchaeota archaeon
AGTATAACTCTTCTTGATTCCCTAAGGAATAATTTGATTCGTTTAATAATCTTATCCAAGAAATCCATCATATCCACCTAATCTATAAATTCTATCCCCAGGTCAGACTCCATTGATTTGATTCTGCTCCTTCTGGTCGTGCTTCCGAGTATCTGAGAAGACTGAACCCCTGTAACTATGAGTATGACCCTTAGCACATTAGGGAGGTCCTCAAGCAGCTGTGCTCCCCAAATAATCTTTGCGTCGTCCTTGAGCTTTACACTCACCGTTTCAATAACCTTTCTCGCCTCTTCAAGCGTCATGTCTGTCCCGCCTGAAACATTTATTAACGCTCCATCAGCACCTGCGATGTCAACATCAAGCAAGGGGTTTGTCACCGCCTTCTCAACCGCCTCTACTGCACGGTTCTCGCTGTCCGACTCCCCGACGCCAATCATGGCAACGCCCCCGCTCTGCATTACCGCCTTCACATCTGCAAAGTCAAGGTTTACAAGTCCGGGTCTGGTTATCACCTCTGCTATCCCCTTAACCGCGTTGGTGAGAATCTCGTCAGCAACCTTGAATGCGGTGTTTAAAGGCAGGTCAGGCGCCAGTTCAAGCAGCTTGTCATTTGGGATTACGATTAGTGTGTCCACATAATCCTGCAGTTTTTCAAGCCCCATTGCTGCGTTCTCAGTCCTTCTTGCCCCCTCAATGGAGAAGGGGATTGTGACGACCGCTATGCTTAGTGCGCCCACCTTTTTCGCTATCTCCGCCATTACAGGGGCAGAGCCTGTGCCTGTTCCTCCTCCTAAGCCGCAGGTTATGAACACCATGTCCGCCCCCTCAAGGGCTTTCTTTATCTCGTGCTCGGACTCTCTAGCCGCTTCTTCCCCTATCTTGGGCTGGCTTCCCGCGCCCATTCCGCCAGTTATCTCTCTCCCTATCAGAATCTTCTTGTCAGCGGTTGTGTATAGCAGGTCCTGGGCATCAGTATTCACGGCTATTAGCTCAGCTCCCTTAATCCCTACCTCTGACATCCTGTTAATCGTGTTGTTTCCCGCCCCTCCTGTTCCTATGACTCTTATAGTTGCCTTCTGTCTTGAGAGGTACTTCTCTAATTCCTCATCCATAACATTACCTTCCTTCTCTATCCTGTAAGAAGATTCTTCTCCGTCCACTCTTCCACCCTGTGAATTCTGATTATCCCCTGAAAATAAAGAGGAGTAACACATACTATATAAAAATGGTTATATTTAAACTTATTGATTAGCCCCTTCCTTCTCTTTCTCCTTATTTTTCTCTGTGAATGAGACATTCTCTATCTCCTTCACATTTTCCCTAATGGTTTTGGCCAGCTCTTCCTTCACTGGCTTATCCGCCTCAGAGGAGAGCTCCACCTTAGCATCCGCGCCGTTAACAGAGACACTGCCTTTTAATCCGCTCATTGACAGTATCGCCTCTGTTTTCTCCGCCGGCTTGTCATATATCCTCTCAATCTTGAACGCGTACTTAAGGCTTCTGCCGGCAAGGGGATGATTGAAGTCCACAAGGGTTCTCCCGCCTGACACAGATATCACAGAGCCCTGAATCCCGTCAATCTCCACCCTTAAACCTGCGATGGGCTTTATCCCCTCCTTCTTGAATTTCGAGGTCGGGATGAGCTGGATTAATCTGCCTTGTTTTCTCCCGAAGGCGTCGTCCACACCAAGAGTAACTGTGTAGGATTCTCCAACCCCTCTTCCCTCTATCGCTTTCTCCAGGCCCGGAAGCACCATTCCCCTCCCGACTATGAATGTCAAGCCGCCTTTTCCATCCTTATATGCGGCGGCGTCAAATAAACTGTTTGACTCAGCGTCATATCCTGCATAGGATATCGTTATTATATCCCCCTTCTTGACCTTCCTTTTATCCTTCACCCTGTCGGTCTCTTCATTCGTATCTGCCCTTCCTTCTTTTTCTTCCATCAATTACCACCCTTAGCCTTCCTTACATTCATAAGAACATTCCCTGCTTTATAATCGGGAGATGAGTTAAACTCACTATATAAAGATTTTTATTATTCTTCCTCTAAATTATTAATCATCTCGTTTATTCCTTCCATTACCTCATCAACCGCCTCCTCAGGAGTCATCTCAGTGGTGTCAATTACAATGTCATAATGCTCCTCGTTAAAAGGGTCTATCCCATAGTATTTCATATACCTCTTCCTGTCGCTCTCCATCCTCTTCTCCACAGCAGAGAGCACCTCCTCCACGGATTCGTATCTTTTTTCGTCGCTCCTGTTACTGGCATCCCTGAATATCCTCTTTGCACCGGTCAGAGGGTCAACCTTAAGAAAAACCTTTATCGCATTAGGAATAAAATAGAAGCTGAGCCTCCCGTCAATTACAAAGTCATCTTCCTCCTCCCCCAGCCTCTTCTGGTACTCGTCAACAGGGTGATCTGTCGAGAAGTCGGACTCGCCCTTCTTGTTAAACTCGTCAATAGTCATGTTCTCCCTTCTCGCCATCTCCCCCCTGAGGTCTCCTATTGAGTAGTGCTTGTAGCCCAGCCTCTCAGCTATCATCCTTGTGAGGGTGGTCTTTCCCGCCCCCGGAAGTCCCGACACGGTTATTATCATGTTCAGCTCCTCCTGTAAAGCCCCACCAGCTCAGCTTTATCGAGGATGTGGCCGCTCATAGCCTCCTCAACTGCATCCTTATCGCTGTTATCGGGGATGTTAAGCTCTGAGTCAAGGGCGTAGACCTTGAAGAAGTATCTGTGCGTGCCTGAAGGGGGGCATGGCCCGCCGTAGCTGTGCTTCCTGAAATCGTTCATTCCCTCAACGCCGCCTGTCTTCTCCCCCTCACCTATCTCTCTTGTATCGGCATTTATGTTCCATACAACCCAGTGCACCCATGTGCCCATTGGGGCGTCAGGGTCATCAACTATGAGGGCGAGGCTCTTTGTCCCCTCAGGGACGCCGTCTATGAGCAGAGGCGGATTTATATCCTCGCCGTCGCAGGTATACTTCTTTGGTATCATCCCGTTGTTGTCAAAAACCGGACTTGATATTTTAAGAGTTCCCATCTTTATCCCCTCCTCTGAGTTTAGCTGTCTGTTTAGCGGCTCCTGCTGTGGAGCATTGCGCCCCGGAGAGCAGCCTGCTATTAGTAGGGCTGTGGCAATTAATAAACCAAAAACTGCTTTTGAACTGGCTCCCATCACCCTCCCTCTCCTGTAATTCAGAATGAATAGGCATATTAATATATAAATCTTGCTGGTGGGCGTAGAGAGCAGCAATAGAAACATTAATTAATGAGATATTGGCACAGGTATCAAGGGGATGATTTAGCATATGAATGGCAAAATAAAAGGAGTGGGGGTTAAACTTCCTGATGAGGAGCTGGTGCCAATAAAAGAGATGGATGAGAAGGAGCTGGCAGAATTTCTAAGGGGCAAATCCATCTCACTCTCCAAAGAGGAGGCAAGGCTCGTCTGTAAGAAGATAGGGCGCAACCCAACACTAACAGAGCTCCACATATTCAACATCCAGTGGAGCGAGCACACAAGCTATAAGAGCAGCAGGAAGTGGCTGAGAATTCTGCCGACTGAATCTCCCAATGTCATTCTTGGCCCGGGCGAGGACTCGGGGATATTCAGGATAGGAAAATTTAACGGGAAGAGCTACGGGCTTGTTGTGAGCCATGAGAGCCATAACCACCCCAGCCAGGTCGTGCCCTATGAGGGAGCCGCGACAGGGGTCGGCGGGATAATAAGGGACATAGTGTGCATGGGGGCTGAGGTTATTGCAACCGCTGATCCCCTGCGCTTTGGCAATCCTGACGGAGAGATGAAGGGAAGCGTAAGATATGTCGCCAATGCTGTTATAGACGGCATAGCCGGATACGGGAACCCGCTGGGGATACCAAACCTTGGGGGGGATGTTTATTTCAGCGACTCATTCAATGACAACTGCCTCGTGAATGTTGTAGCCCTTGGAATTGTTGCAGAAGACGAGATTATCCATTCAAGGGTGCCTGAAGGAGGAGAGGGCTTCGAGGTGATTCTCGTCGGCAAGGCAACAGACAATTCAGGATTTGGAGGGGCGTCATTCGCCAGCCTCATACTTGACGATACAAAGAGGGAGTCCGACAAAGGGGCTGTTCAGGTTCCGGACCCGTTCCTTAAAAATGTCATACTCAGGGCGACATACAGGGTGTTTGAAGAGGTGAGAAAAGCTAATATTCCGGTCGGGTTCAAGGACCTGGGCGCAGGCGGGATAATGTGTGCAAGCTCTGAGATGGCGTCATCCGCGGGCTACGGCATGGACATAGACATTGGAAAGGTGCATGTCTCAATGGAGATGCCCCCATTCATCACCGCGTGCTCAGAGACGCAGGAAAGGTTCCTCTGGGTTGTTCCCCGCTCATTCTCGCAGACACTTCTAAGGATATACAATGAGGATTTCGCACTCTCAACAATTGCAGAGGGGGCACGCGCCTCTGTAATCGGCAGGGTGATAAAAGAGAAGAGATATGTCCTTAGGCAGGGCGGGAAGGTTTATTGCAATGTTCCTGTTGACGAGGTTACATCGGGCATAACATACGAGCGCGAATTCATTCCTAAGATAAAAGAAGAGGAGCGCATCATAAACAGAAAAGATGAAGAGAGGGAAGAAGAGCAGAACAACTGGCAGGCGCAGTGCGAATTTGAAGAGCCGGACGATTACAATGAAATATTCCTTAAGGTTCTTGCCCTGCCCCATATAGCGAGTAAGGAGAGGATATACAAGCATTATGATACAGAGGTTAAGGGGCTTGCAGTAATAAGGCCAGGGGAGGCGGATGCAGGGGTCATGGCAGTATTCAATAACAGCAAGACCGGCATAGCCCTCTCAGTTGACTCAAATCCGTTTTACTCCAGGGAAAGCCCCTACTGGGGGGCCGTCCTCTCGGTCACGGAGGCAGTGAGAAATGTGGCGGCAACAGGCGCGGTTCCGTCAGCGTTTACCGACTGCCTTAACTATGGCAATCCAGAAAAGCCGGAGCAGATGGGGCAGTTTGTGGACGGCGTCAGGGGCCTGTCTGATGCAGCGAGGAGCATTTATTACCCTCCCTTGAAGGATAAGAAGCAGCCGATCCCTTTTGTGAGCGGGAATGTGAGCTTTTACAACGAGTCCAGTTCAGGCTCAGCCATAGAGCCAAGCCCGATAGTGGCATGCATAGGGGTTATTAATGATTATTCAAAGGCGTTAACCACAGGATTTAAGAAGAGGGGGAGCAGGATTATCCTGCTGGGCAGAAGAAAACCCGAGTTCAGGGCAAGCGCCTATTTCCATGCGAGAGGGCTGAAGGGCGGTGTCCTTCCGCTCCCCAATATGAGTTCTGTAAGGAACGAGGTCTATGCAATGATTGAGCTTGCAGATAATAAAATACCTCTCGCTTCACATGATATAAGCGACGGCGGAATGATTACCGCCCTTGCAGAGATGTGTTTCCTCGCGTGCATCCCCGTAGGCGCAGAGATTGACATAACAGGGCTTAAGATGAGGACTGACTGCGCCCTCTTCAGCGAAACCCAGGGTTTCATCATCGAGGTGGCTGAGGAGAACTACAATGCGGCGATATCCACCTTGAAGAAGAATAAGGTAGAGTACTTTGATATCGGAAGGACAACAGGGGAGCAGGCTATCTCTATTAAGAATGGTGATAAGAGGATGACGCTTGCCCTTGCAGATGGCTCTGATGCGTGGCGCAACGGAGTTGTAAAGGCACTGAAATAAATCACAGGTGAAAATTATGGGCAATAAGAGGATAGCGGTCATTTATTTTCCGGGCATGAACTGCGAAAATGAGACGGCTCACGCCATAAGAGCTGTTGGAATGAGCGCTGACATCATAAGGTGGAATATGCTTGACGAGGTTGCAGGGCATGACGGCTATGTGCTCCCCGGCGGGTGGAGCTATGAGGACAGGGTAAGGGCGGGTGTCGTCGCTGCGAGGGATCCTGTTGTCAGTATAATAAAAGAGGAGGCAGAGGAGGGCAAGCCCATTCTTGGCATATGCAACGGGGCTCAGATACTTGTCGAGTCGGGGATGATACCCGGGATATCAAGTAATGTTCAGGCGGCGCTTGCACCAAACATCAATCCCTTCATTAGGGGCTACTACTGCACATGGGTTCATTTGAGGATAAGCAGCGTTTCGAATGCATTCACTTCCCTCTACAAAAAAGGCGAGGTTGTCAGGATGCCCATTGCCCATGGGGAGGGGCGATTCACAACAACAGAAGAGGGGCTGGTTGACTACCTTGAGGAGAAGGGCATGATAAGCATGAAGTATACCGATAAAAACGGCCATACGCTCTCCTCATTTCCCTTTAATCCAAACGGCGCATTAAACAATATTGCAGCCGTCTCCAATGAGGAGGGGAATGTAATGGCGATGATGCCCCACCCTGAGAGGGCGTTTTATATGAGGCAGGTTCCCTGCAGCCACAAGGAGGGGCTCTCGCCTGCACCCGGCAGAAGAATATTTGAGAGCATGAAAAAATCACTTGAGAAGGACTGATTAATATGCTGATAGAACTGGCAGTCGGGCTTAAGGTCCCGGATAATGTGGAGATAACAGCACTAAGGACGCTGCGCGCCCTAAGCATTAATGTGGCATCCCTTAAGAGGTGGGAATATTACTCCTTCGAGATAGATGAGAATATGGAGGAACAGCTTAGGGAGACACTGTTGTCAGTGGATGTTATCGTGAATGCAAATAAGAACTACGCCTTATGGATTGACAATGAGCAGGCAGACATGGATAAGAATCATCCTAGGTACATGGGCAGACTGCCCTCTTTCCTCGTTCTCGTTGAGGAGCAGGACCCCGCGGATGAGCACCTCCTTAGGATTATAAGTGAGAGGCTCCTGATAGGCGGTGTTAAGCATGTTGAGAGGGGGACACTCTGGCGGATAAGCACACCTGAAAAGGAGGGAGAGGGGATAGTCAGGCAGGCACTTGAGCAGCTTCTCTTCAACAGGCACTACCAGAAATACAAAATACTGGGCAAGATAAGAGGTGGAGGAGAATAATGGGAAACAACAGGGTCTTCGTGGTTTTCGGCTCCAAATCTGACGAGGCTGTTTACAGCAGGGTGATGGAAGAGGCAGAAGGGCAGGGTCTCGCCCCTGAGCTGTTCATAGCGTCAGCCCACAGGACTCCCCTGCTTGTTGATGAGATGGTAAGAAGGGCAGAGGAGGAGAAGGTGGGGGCGATTATTGCAGGCGCTGGCCTTGCAGCCCATCTCCCCGGTGTCATAGCATCAAAAACAACAATCCCTGTTATAGGCATCCCGGTTAATGCCGCGCTTGAGGGCGCCGACGCATTTCTCTCAGAGGTCCAGATGCCCCCGGGCGTTCCTGTGCTGACCGTTCCTGTTGACTGCGCAGGGTGTGCGGCTTCCCTTGCAAAAAAGATTTCAGATGTCTATAACACAATGCCGGCCAAGGATGTGGGGATAATCTCCTCCTACAAAGGAAGCATGCTGCCTGATGTGGAGAGGAGGATTAAGAGGGGCGCTGATTTCGGGTTTAATTTAGTTCAGGGGGAAGCATACTTTAAGATAAGGATTGTGGGAAGGGCAGAGGATCTCAATCTGCCTGCAGGGGATGGACTCCTGATAAATGTCCTCCCCGCATCCACCAGCTTGGATGATTTCCTCGCTCTTGTAACTGCGTCAGCCAAAAGCCCCGGGGCGAGCGGCTGGGTCGGCATAAAGCGGTTCGAGAACGCATACATATTCTTTCTTCAGGTAATGTCGCGCTACTCAGAGGACGCCCGAAGAGTGATTGATAAGTTAAGAGGGTCATGGAATAAATGAGGGGGTTTTATTGGGAAAGGCGGCGGTATTTGATGTTGACGGGGTCATTGTGAACTCTGAGCCCTTTCATCTGAAGGCATGGTTCAGGGTTCTCTCCCACCTCGGCATTCCTCTTGATAGGGAGGAGTTCTACAACTCATTTGTAGGCTTAACATCAGAGCAGATATTCATAAGGCTTCTTAGCAGGGCAGGAGGGAAATTTAAGGAGGAGCTTAAACGGGTTGAATACTGGGTGAAGCTGAGGGTGGACTACTTCATAGAGGAGCTTTCCGCAGGCGTTAGCGAGTTGGCAGGAGGAGTGAATGATAAAGAGGCGGTTCTGGAGGGGAAAATAATTACTCCGGGCTTGAAGAGATTTATAGGTGCTTTGAAGGAGAGAGGATACAGGATAGGTGCGGCGAGTTCAGGAGAGGAAAGGGCGGTGAGGTACACCATTGAGGTGCTGGGGCTTTCAGGGCTGTTCGAGACCGTTATCACCCTTAAGGATGTGGAGAGGCCGAAACCAGACCCTGAGCCTTACATTAAGGCGCTCTCCTCGCTGGGCGTTAAAGATGCCTCCTCATCTGTCGGATTTGAGGACAGCCCCTCAGGCGTCAGGTCTGTTAAGAATGCAGGGATGAGGTGTGTCGCGCTGACAACAACAACGAATAAGGGCAGACTTAATGAATGCGGCGCAGACATCATAATCAGTGATTTTCTCAGCGAGAATGCCCGCAGAGTGGTAAACTTCCTGGAGAACAGTAAAACTTAAAAATCAGCTAAATAGGGAGGATGAGGGGTGATGAAGATGAAGGAAGATATGCTTGAAGAGATAAGGGCAAATATCAACAAGACCCTTAAGGAGACAAACCTGAACATCGGCAAGCTTTTCAGGGGCAAGGTAAGGGATAATTATATACTTGCAGACAGGCAGGAAAGGATAATAATCACTACTGACAGGATATCCGCATTTGACAGGATCCTTGGGACTCTGCCATTTAAAGGGCAGGTGCTCAAT
>WALR01000111.1 GCA_015522765.1 Candidatus Woesearchaeota archaeon
CTGCAGCAACAATAAACTGGAACGCTTTCATGGTACGTTTAGAGCAGGCATAAACCAAAAACCAGAATTATAAACATCCTTAACTGAACAGCCTCTTCTTCTTAACATCCACAGGGTGAACGGTACGATGCTACCGCAAGATTTATAAATTGCCTGAGTTTCCGTCTATTAACCTGTGATTGATGAAGGCTATGGCCTGAGAGAGGTAGTAATTCTTGCCTCTGTTAAATAAGAAGAATTGATATTTACGAGAGGAGGTATTAAAATGGCTGAGAAAGAGAATGTGGACAAGGCCCTTGAAGCAGTTGAGGTTGCCAAGGCTACAGGGAAGATAAGCAAGGGGGCAAATGAGGTTACTAAAATGATAGAGAGGGGGCAGGCTAAGCTGGTTATTTACGCTGCGGATGTAAACCCGAAAGAGATAGTTATGCACCTCCCGCTTCTGTGCAAGGAGAAGGGGATTCCATGCGTTGAGGTGCCCAATAAAGAGGAGCTTGGAACCGCCGCCGGACTAGAGGTATCAACGAGTAGCATAGCAATCATTAAAGAAGGCGAAGCAAAGGGAATAATAAAAGAGATAGCGGCCGTATCAAAGTAGTTAAATGATTAAAATGGCATCTACCAATATAAATAAGGGAAAGAGAAAAACCCAGTCACAGGAGCAGACAAAGGGGAGAATAAACTTCTCCATCGCCTTTCCTGCAAGGGTTGAAGAGATAATCGGGAGAACAGGTATGCGCGGAGAAGCGGCCCAGGTAAGGTGCAAGATACTTGAGGGCAGGGACGCCAACAAGCTCATAAGAAGAAATGTTAAGGGCCCTGTCCAGATAGGCGACATACTCATGCTCAGAGAGACAGAGATTGAGGCAAAGGCTCTTAATAAGAGAGGAAGAGGCTTTATATAATTAGGTGATAATTGTGAAATGCAGCTTTTGCGGAAGGACAATCCCCCAGGGGACTGGCAAGATATATGTCAAGAAGGACGGAAAATTACTTTACTTCTGCTCCTCCAAATGCGAGAAGAACATGCTTAAGCTTAAGAGGAAACCGCAGAAGTATAAGTGGACCGCATCTTACAAAAGGGTTTCAAAGTAGGAGGCATGAATAATGATTGAGAAAACACTGATTGTTCTCAAACCTGATGCTGTGGAGAGACAGCTGTGCGGAGAGATAATCCAAAGGTTTGAGAGGGTAGGGCTCAAGATTGTCGGCCTTAAGATGATGTGGATAAATAAAAAACATGCAGAGAAACACTACGCAGCCCATTCCTCAAAGAGTTTTTTTAACGGCCTTGTTGATTTTATCACTTCTGGCCCTGTGATTGCCATGGTCGTCGAGGGGATACATGCTGTGAGCCTGGTGAGGAAACTCGTGGGCGACACCGAGCCGTTCTCAAGCGCCCCGGGAACGATAAGGGGGGATTACTCCCACCACAGTTACGAATACACTGATAATAAGCATATCGCTATAAAAAACCTTATACATGCATCAGGCTCAAAGGAAGAGGCTGAGAAGGAAATATCCTTGTGGTTCTCTCCTGATGAGCTGTTTGAGTATTCAACTGTTCATGAGAAGCATGTTTTCTAAGAGGTTTATGGAGAGGGTTCAGAATGGCAGAAAAGATGGTAGAGAGAGTAAAAAAAATTATGAAGGATGCAAGACATATCAGAAATATAGGGATAGCCGCGCACATCGACCACGGAAAGACAACACTCTCTGATAACCTGCTTGCCGGTGCAGGCATGATGTCCGAGGAGCTTGCAGGCAAACAACTTGTGCTTGACTTTCATGAGGACGAAAAAGAGAGGGGGATAACAATAGATACCGCAGCGGTATCAATGGTCCACACAATTGAAAATAAAGAGTTCTTGATAAACCTCCTTGACACCCCGGGGCATGTTGATTTTGGCGGGGATGTCACGAGGGCGATGAGGGCTGTTGACGGCGTCATCGTTGTCACCTGTGCAGTCGAGGGGGTAATGCCCCAGACAGAGACGGTTCTGAGGCAGGCTCTCAGAGAGCGTGTTAAGCCGATTCTCTTTATTAACAAGGTTGACAGACTTATGAAAGAGCTTCAGCTTACACCTGAGAAGATGCAGGAGAGGTTTGTTAAGATCATAAATGATGTTAATAAACTCATAAAGTCAATTGCGCCAGATGAGTTCAAAGAGGAATGGCTCGTTAATGTTCAGGACGGCTCGGTCTGCTTCGGCTCAGCCTTCCATAACTGGGCGGTTTCCTTTCCCTTCATGATGGAGAGCAAGGTAAGCTTTAATGACATAATCTCCGCCTATGAATCCCAGTCCCTCGATGAGCTAAGGAAGAAAGCACCCCTCCACAGGATTCTTCTTGACATGGTTGTCAAGCATCTTCCCAATCCCATTGATGCCCAGAAGTACAGGGTTCCCAAATTATGGCACGGGGATATTGAGAGCAAGGAGGGGCAGGCACTGGTAAAATGCGATCCTAACGGCCCATTGTTCTTTGTTGTTACCAAAATAGTCATAGACCCGCAGGCAGGGGAGGTTTCTGCCGGAAGACTCTTTAGCGGCACAATGAGTAAAGGCGAAGAGGTATATCTCGTTATGGGCAAGCAGAAGATGAGGGTTCAGCAGGTGTATGTGTATAACGGCCCAAAAAGAGAGGTCGTGGATGAGGCGCCCGCCGGGAATATCATAGGCGTGTCAGGCATAAAGTCCTTTGCAGGGGAAACAATAACCACCTATCCCACCGAGCCATTTGAGAAGATAACCCACATATTCGAGCCGGTAGTTACAAAGGCCATAGAGGCGACAAAGCCAAGCGACCTGCCCAAACTCATAGATGTCCTTAAGAAGGTGGCCAAAGAGGATCCGACTGTTAAGATTGAGATAAACGAGGAGACAGGTGAGCATCTCATTAGCGGAATGGGCGAGCTTCACCTTGAGGTAATAGAAAACAGGATAAAAACAGAGAAGGGGGTGGATGTGAAGACCTCCTCTCCAATCGTTGTTTACAGGGAGACCATCACAAAGGAATCTCCTGAATATGAGGGGAAGAGCCCAAACAAGCACAACAAGTTTTACTTTAAGGTTGAACCACTGCCAAAGGCATTGTCTGATGCGATTAAGATGGGCGAAATCCCCCAAATGAGAATAAAGAAGAAGGATTTGGTTCTTAGGGAGAATCTGGTTAAGTACGGTCTTGACAGGGCTGAGGCAGACAAGGTTAAGGACATATTTAACGGGAATATACTCGTGGATAAGACAAGGGGCATAGTTCACATTGGGGAGGTAATGGAAATGGTGCTTGACATGTTCGAGGATGTTATGAACCATGGCCCTGTCGCGAGAGAGCCCGTCTATAATGTTAAGGTAATGCTTATGGATACTAAACTGCATGAGGATGCCATCCACAGAGGGCCCTCCCAGGTTTATCCCGCTGTTAGGGAGGGGATAAGAGGGGCAATGAATCTTGCCAAGCCCCTTATTCTGGAGCCGGTCCAGACCCTGCAGTTTGAGACTCCTGTGGCGTTTATGGGAGAGATATCAAAGATTATCTCCAATAAGCGCGGCCAGATGCTTAAGATGGAGCAGGAGGGCGACCAGGTAATCGTGCACGGCAAGATACCTGTATCCGAGACATTCGGGCTTGCCTCAGAGCTGAGGTCTGCCACGAATGGAAGGGGCACATTCTCGCTGGTTGACCAGAACTTTGAGAGGCTGCCGTCAGAGCTTCAGATAAAGGTTATAAGACAAATCAGGGAGAGGAAGGGGCTAAAGGTCAGTGAAGAGGAGAACAGCGAGTGATTGGCTTTCTTCCCCTGCTTTCATTATAACGACTTATTTTCTCTCCTTTTTTTGCTTTTACTTTGATTAATTCTTCCAGCCATTATCCTGTAAAATGATAAAATTTAAAAGCACACACTGTTTATGATGTAAGTATATTAAATTGCGTGTCAGGTGCATCAAGGTAAAAGAGGGGAATCAAAAGTTGGCCATAAAAATCTTTGACGGGAGGTATAAGTCTTCTCAGGTCACAGTCTTCATTATCCTCGGGCTTGTTCTTGTCTTGTCCGCCGTCCTGTTCTTTGCCATAAAGAGCGGCTTAATTTACCATAAAGGCAGTGCAGGAGGAGACCAGCTTGCAAATCTCAAAAGGTATGTTGAGGGATGCACCTCATCGCTGTCTGATGACGCAGCATTCCTGCTTGAGATGCAGGGAGGCTACCTGAATCCTGATAACGAGCTGCCCTTCGTGAGGATTGACAATAAGAGCTATGTCAATAACAACTTTAAGGTTCCTCTGTGGTATTACAAGGGCCGTTCTTATGTGCCTTCTAAGAGCGAGCTTGAAGGCCGCATAGCCAGCTATGTGAGCAGCCATCTTGACTCATGTATTGCGAACTTCACCTCTTTTTCCAATTACAAGATAAAAGCAGCGCCTGAAACTGAAAGAAAGATAAAGGTGAGCATCAAGCCCTCAACCATAGAGGTGGATACAGAGTGGAAGCTTTCTGTAAGGAAGCCCTCTGATAGCAAGGAGAGGACAATCTCCCTTTTTCATTCCTCTGAGAAGAGCTCACTGGGAAAATTTTATGATTTGGCAACCAGCATATACAACATAGAGAATAACAGGAACTTCCTCGAGGACTTCACAATACAGACAATATACTCTGATCCCTCCCTCCCTACAGAGGGAACAGAGATTAACTGCCTTCCCAAGTCATGGAAGATGTCATACATAAAAAAAGAGGTTGGCGCAGACATAGCCTCAAATATCATTTTCATACGCTTTAAGGGCACAGCAGATAAGCCTGTTGGCAAGCCCTACTTTGACAACCTATTCTCATTTAACCTCTCAGAGAGCTTCCCGGATATCCATGTTAACCCAATCTATCTGAAGGACACCCTCTCAGTGGATGTTTCCCCCAGGCACGGGGACACTGTAAGGCCCATCCTCATAAAGCAGAATTTTATTATGAACACCTGCATAAAGATATACCATCACTTCTATGCCGTCCATTACACCGTGCTTTTCATGCTGACATCGAAGGAGGAGGCATTCTACTTCTCGATTCCGGTTATAGTAAACAGGAACCTCCCAGACAAGACTGATGCCTTTGCAAACCCATCCCTGCCAACGGTTCTTAACGACAGGTCCTTCTGCGGAAATTTTACGGATGAAACCGTGTTCAGTGTTGATGAGCTTACAGGAAAGCTCGTTGCCTATCCAAATACTCCTGTGAAGAACACAAAGTATCCCCTCAGCGTCGTTGTTATAGATAAGAGTAAAGGGGAGCCCATCATAGGCGCCAACATAAGCTACAGGTGCGTAAGGTTTAAGTGCAGTATGGGGAGCACGGCAATCCCCCTTGTTCACGGCGTAGCTGGCGGCGGGGTGCCCCAGGTCAGGGCGATGTTCCCGAAATGCCTGAACGGACTTGTGACGGCAGAGAAGGAGGGCTATTTAACAAACTCTGCCAGAGAGTCAGTCTCCCCTAAAACAGCCAACGAGGAGGTTATCATCTACCTTACCCCGCTTAAACCGTTAAACTTTACGGTGAGGATTATCGAGCTCGGGGCAACGAGGAAGGTCAGGCCACTAAGGGAGAATGAGTTTGTATTCCTCACTTTCACCTTCCCCCAAAAAGAGCTCGACGAGATAAAGTATTTGTCAAATAAAAGCAGCGAGTCGGACACCACAATAACGCTGCCTGTGGATGATTACTCCTTCAATGTTTCCCTAATGCTTATTAACAAGGACAGCTACATAGGAGGGGGAGATTACACTGTTAATGTAAAGCAGAGAGAGGTGGAGCAGGCGAAGGGCATGGAGTTTTACGCAATCACCCCTGATTATGCGGCTACCCCTGAGAAGGCGTACACACTTGCCCAGAGCCATGAAAATGAGTATCCCCCAAAGTTTACCTGGTGAGATAATGACTGCTTTAACAAGAACGGAGAGTGAAATGGAAAAAACAGGAGCTCCTGCTATTTACAGATGCCTATTACTCCTGATTATTCCTCTTTTATTAGTGCCCTATGCCCATGCTCTTACAATCACCCATAACCCCACTTCAGATGTTCAGCTAGGTTCAGACTATGCTGTTATAAAGTGGACGACTGATGAGGCGGCAAATTCCACGATTCTCTACGGTGCGGCAAACCTTGACAATTCAATGAGTAATTCTTCACTGGATACTGCCCATTCATTTAATCTCACCTCCCTGTTTCCTGCCACAGAGTACAGCTACAAGCTGATAAGCAACGACAGCTCCACTGCTGTCATGAGCTTTAAGACCGCGGGCAGCGAGGCAAGGCTCCTCTCATTTGAGAAGCTGCCGGAGGAGATTAACACGAACAAGCTGGAGATAAAGGGGGCGGCTCCCTCTGGCTCCCGCATAACAGTCTTTGTCAACAGGGAGATTAATAACATGCCCCAATACGACGAGGTTATTCCCTCATCATCCTTTGACATTAATGTTATACTTGACCCCCTGCATGCAGTGGAGGGGATTGTTGGCGTGAACACAATTGAGGTGGATGCATTCAGGGGTCATATGCATGACAAAAGGGAGTTTAATGTTAGTGTTGACACCGTTGCGCCCTCTATCTCATTCTCCTCAATTCCCTCTTATACAGCAAACAGCACCCTTAAAATAACAGGAACAACTGACTCAAAGGAGGATATAGAAATATTCCTCAATGGGAATAGCCAGGGGGGTGTTAAGCCCGATGATAACGGCGTGTTCTCCTATAAGCTCCCTCTTACAGAGGGAAAGAACACGATAAAGGCAGTCGCCACTGACTCTGCGGGCAATAAAGGCGAGGCAAGAACCGAGATAACCCTTGACAAAAAGAGCCCTGTTATCACGATAACCTCATCCAAGGATTCCACCCATTCCTCAGTCTACAAGGTGGAGGGGCATACCGATGAGCCCTCAGACATAACAATAATCAATGTTAATAATTATGTCAGCTACGAGGAATTTAACACTCAGGTTAAGAAGATGACAAGGATAAGCACGGCTTTCGGTGCTCTGGGGATAGTTGTCGGGAAGAATGCTAAGACCCATACTGACTCGAATAACAATTTCAAGGGCTATGTTCACCTCTTAATGGGCGACCGGAATACGCAGGGCGTTAATCACATAGTCGTTGTTGCACGGGACAGGGCGGGAAACGAGGCGTACAAAGATTTTACCATTACTTTTATTCCAGGATGCGTTGAGTGGACATTGAGCGGCACGCCGAGAACCACACCCTTTAACATCTATTATAACAACCTCATATCTGCCCCATTCAGGGCGGGCATCCTCCTTAATCTGGGCTACTCAGGCAGGGGCATACCCACAAACATCCGTGTGAGCGTGACGCCTGACGGGAGCAAGGGCCAGAACCAGCTTGTAACACTAAAGAAATCAAAGGCCTCCCCCTATAGGCCGGGCAAGGGGGTAGTCGTCTTCACGCCCCTTGATATTAGGATGTACGGCGGGCGCACAAAGGACTATCCCGGCAAGCTTGAGCTCCACCTAAAGCTCCATATCTCCTATGAGGTTGATGGAAACCCTGAGGATTGCACTGTTTATGCGCAGCCGGTATTTGGCGTTCAGAAGCCGGCTGATTTAATGAGCCACTTCTCTGAGAAGCAGATAAATGACACCATAACAAGCCTTGACACGCTTATTAATGTAACCAGCTATGCCTATGACAAGGCGATGATGCTTTACAGGTGGAACCTCTACGCCTGCACTGCCGCCGGCGCCTTGTACTATGCAACCCACCTCACAGGCAACGGCTGCAAGGATGATGGATCAGGGGGCGACGCCCTTAAGAAGATGCTCTGGATATGCGACAGGATTATGTGCCCCAATACCCCTCCTGACTGTAGTAAGACATTTAAAGGGCCTGAAAAGGAACAGACTGTATATGCACAGCAGGGAAGTGCCACGGTTGAGAGGAAGGAGAAGGTGTTCTCAGGCTCCCTAGGGAATGAAGACACAGCAGTGATAAGGGTTGTTGATGTCTCAAGGAAGGGGGGAGGTGTTGATGTATCAAAGCTTGTAGGAGAAGAGCGTAGAATGTTTAATGTGTTCTGCGGCGGGCTCTCAAATATACACTCTGTGATAATATACCAGGAGTATGACAAAAAGACAGGGAAGAAGGTCTCAAGCAATATATACTGCTCGGATAAAGATATAAGTAAGATTAAGCCCTCCCCTGAAACCCTGCCTGAAGGAGCCTGTTACGACACAAAATGCCCTGAATTTAATCAGGTGAGCTGCGTATTCGGAGGGGCAGATGAGGAGCCTGCAGGTGACATAATAAGCGCCTTAAAGTGCGGATGCACTCCTGCAATTGCCGGCTACCTCTCCAATTACATGACAGTGTTTCAGGGGATGCGCACCTGCATCACAGAGGCGAAGGAGGGGCGGGCGAAGCCTGGCCTCTGCCAGAAGCTTTTCGCGGTGTTTGTATGCGATAATGTTAAGACACTCTTCAAGCATTTCGTCCCCTCCAAAAAGGTTTCTTATGGCGGAAGAGAGAATATTATTAATGCACATGCAAAGGGCAAGAGCATAAACAGGATTATTAAGGACAGGTATTCAGGGATACTCGCGGGAAGAAGCAAGTTTGGCTTAAGCACAAACAGCGTGACCAACAAGTTCTGCCTTGCCGCGGTGAGCTGGGACTGGTCCTCATTTGAGGAGGCGACAGAGAACTTTGCAGAGTCAATAAACATAGAGCCCATGGTCAGCCTCAGTGTTGATTCATACCCTGCCCAGTTCGACCCCTTCACAGGCAAGCTCAACATCGCCTACCACTTTTATGTTGGGATAATACCCGGAGGCCCAATAAACAACCTCAAGCTTACTCTGATGTGCGACCCCAACTTTCCAAACGGCAACCTCTGCTCCCCAAATGCGCCAATGATTGCAGTTCCAGGAGTCCCCTACCACCTCGACAGGGGAAGAGTATTTGACAAGGCGTTCACCTATAATGTTGATGATTCAAGGTGGTGGTACAACAAGGCAGTCTTGTCAATGGACTACACTGTTGGCGGAAAGAAGAAGATTCTCAACCTTGAGAGAAAGGTTAAGAGGAGGGGGGAGCTTGCCTATGAGTGCGACTTCAGCACTGTTAACGGGATTAGCTGTGAGAGCCCCCTAATAGGCCAGGAGGGAATAGTCGAGCTTTACGGCCAGGCGCAGGGGACAAGGCTGTCGCCGCCTGTAAGCGCCTACTTCACAGGAAACATTGTTAACCTTAAGGTGTCGCTCGCGAACCAATACAAGAATTCCTTCATCATTGTGCTTAACGGCTCGACGCCTGAGGGGAAGAACAGGGAGCTCCACTACAAGGTTTCACCCCAGTCATACTCCGGGACAAACCAGGTCTTTGACCTTCCATTCTTCTTTCTCGGCTCCGGGAACGCCCAGCAGAGCTATTACTTTGAGGGGGATAAGAGTGAGACACTTCCATCCGGAACTTATTTTAAGGGATTAATGTGAGCGACACAGAGAGCGGCAGGATTATTGTCAGCATCGCCGGAAATTCCTATAACTGTCAATACACTGCTGTATCCACTTCTACTACGGGCACTCCCCTAAAATACTCGGAGTGCCATTTTAATGACAATGCAATTAATAGAATAAACCAGATTTTGTCCAAGGCTTTACCAAGAAGCCTCTCTTTCAAGCTTATAAAGAGTTCGAGCAATGCACCTAAATCTGTACGGCTTATTGAAAACAAGACCAATAGTAAAAATGAAGTGTTAAAATCTGTGCCAATAAGCTTCAGCAGAGCCAAGAAGGCAACTTCAGGGACAGGGAGCTGGCAGCTCAATGTCAATGTCATGCAGGATACTGACGGGGACGGCTATGGGGATGCGCCCATACTCTATGATACAAAGAACCAGAAGAAGAGCATCACCTACTCTGTCTCATCTGAGAGCGTTCTTGGAGCAGCAAGGCCTGTCGTGGAGATTGTTTCCCCTGTGGGCGGCTACCTTCCCCAGGAGGGGAAGGTTCCATTCGGCTTTAATGTGTGGGATGACATAAACGACTTTAATGAGACAGAGGTTAAGATAGACAAGATTGACAAGGGGGTAATCACTCCTACATGCGACATTAAGATTACTAAGAAAAAGGGAGAGGGATATAAGTTATTAGGTGGCAACGAGTGTAGTGC